>JANXWM010000364.1 GCA_025351145.1 Chitinophagaceae bacterium | reverse complement strand
AGTATAAATCGATTCTATCTTTTTTATTATCATAAGAGTTCTTAAAAGATGCTTCCATCCGAAAATGATCGAGAATTTTCTTTCTGTTTTTTTGTGATTCTACTTCTACGTTGGTTGATGCTTTAACTAATTTCGTCCATTTTATTGATATGGATCCACATCTAATGGGTGTTAGGTGTTCAGAATTTTTAAGCTTAAAAACAAACGTTTTACTATCACCAAAACCGATAATTCCACTTCTAATTGCATCAGTTAAATCAAAATGATCTGAACCACTTTCAAAACTGTTATCATTAAGAGTAATTAAAGTACCTGTAGGTACGCCAGTGACCTGCAAAATTATTTTATCCGATGTTCTAATTTTGAATCTATCTCTATCTGGATCCAATAAAGTTTGAGGTGTAAGGACAGCAGGTAATGAGATATTTAAATCTGAAAAATTTATCGCTGTCAAAGCTAAATCTTGAGCGTAGTTGAATTTACTGATAATTACAAGTAAACTACCGATGATTATTTTTTTCATGCTATATTTAAATTTTTAGTGAATAATTATTTTGAATGAGAAAATCTTGAATTGGTAGAATGTAGGAAGAATCGGTATTGCCTGCAACGATAAGACCAATAATTTCATTCTTTTCATTAATAGCAACTGTTCCGGAGTCACCACCCTCACTAAATTTTTCAACTTCAATTAAGCCATGAATATATTGCGAAACTGTACTTCTAA
This sequence comes from Chitinophagaceae bacterium, assembly GCA_025351145.1. Lineage (GTDB taxonomy): Bacteria > Bacteroidota > Bacteroidia > Chitinophagales > Chitinophagaceae > Limnovirga. The sequence goes on along the minus strand of JANXWM010000364.1, from coordinate 23,114 downwards.
AATATGATATAGTTTGTGATGCAGAGTGGCTTTTAATTTTGCCTTTACTGATTCCTGAAGTTCTACCACAGATTGTAAGTATATCACCTTTGTTTTCAGGAAAAACAAATCCAAAAGACATAGGAACAATACCTAATGTAAGTTTTCCATTATCAACTTTAATTCCTTTTCTTACTATTCCTACTGCAAAATCATTTTCTATATCCATTTTACCCTCAACAACATAACCGACATCATTAGTCCCATCGTCCTTAAATGACGCACACGATAAACGATTCGAATTATTTTTCCCATCATATGTTTTATTGTTTTTTCTGAGTTCGGGTGCGCAAAAAACATGAAAGCAACTAACAATATAATCATTATCGTCATTGTTTTTGGACACAACCAATCCAATAGAACCTGTGCATATATCGTTTTCTCTTGAAATACTGTTACCAATGGGAAAGGGTTCTTGATCTATTATTGTTCCGCCATTTCCCGATGGCATATCCTCTTCTAATACATCTGTAAGTATTCTATATTTAATGCCATCCTTTCCGACATAATATAAACTCTCAGGAATACTACCAAAATCTAATTTCTCTAATTTTTTAGTCACTTTAAAAGTCAATACAACATCCTTCAATTCCTTTCCATTTGATATTTTGTTTCTCACGCTTAAACCTGTTGTATAAGGGAACGAATCAATCCACTCTTTTCCTTTCTCTTTTATAGCTTCAGCAAGTATATCTGCACTAGCAATTGGTGTGCTTTCAATGCTACTATTATTAGTAGTATCTGAGGTATTTCTTGCCATTCGACTTTCAAAAAAAGATTGAGTCGCCTTGGCACCAAATACAAAAGCAATGACCCCCATCCAATATTGATTTAATCCAATATCTGTTAAAGATTTAACACCAGCCGCCCACCCGACTTTTAATAATAACATACAGATCACATTTGTTACCATAAATACAACAATTCTCATGGTACTAAGACCCTCATTTCCTTCCAAAAGTGACGGAAAAGCAAATGAAAAACCCAGCATTGTAATAAAAAAAGAAATAGAAATAATTGAAGGAATAGAAGGGAAAATATCAGGTTTAAAAAAGGAAGAAATTATTAGTGAAATAACTCCCAGTAATAATAGCATAAAACCAGCCATCTGCAAGATGGTTAATGATCCTTCGTTTTTACCTAAAAAATCTCTTTTTATGCTCATATTTTATTTTTTTTCTAACCAAAATTTGTTTTCGTCTTCCTGGTAGCTTACTTTTTGCGCTCCTGTTCAGCAGGAGTCCTCCTATGCTAATAATTTATTCCACGTTTGTGCATCGATAATTCCATTACCAATTAATCCGTTTGCAGTTTGAAAAGCGCTGGTTGCATTGAAAGTATTATTACCAAAAAAACCATCTGCTTTGTCATTCAAAAAGCCTTTTGTAACTAATTGCTGCTGCAACTCTTTTACAATATTCGAAAATGGAAAATTTTTAGTTATGGTTAACCCATTTATAGTGCAATTTAGTAACTGTAATAATGTGCCGTTAAATACATCCTGATCAACAACATCGTAAGGGTCTGTTGTTGTGGCACTCTCGCCAAAGTGGGTTTGAATAAATAAAGGCTGATTTACTTTATTTTTCCACGGTTCTGGTATTTTACCATTATTAGAAGGATCGGCAAGCCATAACCCGCATTCGCCAAAAAAGATATTGTCCTCAGACGATGAGTGATCTAATATTAGTTCATTCCAAAAGCTGGTTGCAGTATAAATAGTTGGTTTTACTTTTAGTTCTGTTTCAATTTTTGTGAGATATTCCCTTATCCTGGAAACGCGTTGATTTGCTGGTACTTTACGCCATAATTCATTTGCATCTGTTTGTGGGTCATTTTTATTCCATGTCCATTCAATATCGACAACTGGGGGCAGTGTGCCGGTAGTACTTACTTTGTTTATTTGGCTAAGCGCGTTTATTGCCTGTAAAGTTGGGTCAGTTGAAGGCCAAAACCAGTGATATGGCCCACATATTAAACCAGAATCCCTGGACAATTGCCAGTATTTAGTAAACAAACTATCTTTCCCTGAAGCACCGGTTCCTGTTTTTATAAAAGCAAAACATAACTGATGGCTGCGAATCATAGTGCTGAGATTATTCGGAGTAATGTCATCACCATGGTATATATCAATTCCGTTTATCATGTTAGTTGGTTGACTTTAGTCTTTAAAATCTTTTTATGTCTCGTGTTGATTGTTCTTCCTCGGAGCTATTGTCTGCACTCTGATTGTTTGGGACTGGCTTATTATTTTCTGAAGCTTTTACAGCGAGATATGCAGATGAGCTAATGCCTAATAAACCTAACTGAAAGTTTGTAAAAACCGGTAGTTTATGATCAACAGCTGTTAGAAAACCAAAAATAAAAGTTATACCAAACAATAAATTAAAAATTAGCGCCTGAAAACGGTGTATGCTAATACCATTGCCATCATCTAATATATCATATAAAAAACCCTGACTCGGATTTCTGTCCTGTTGTCTGTCTTTAGCATTAGCTATATCACTTCTGTCAATAAGGTTTGCTAATGTAGCAGTACCAGTACCAATACCCAATAATGCAAGAATATCGCCTCGTAAATTATCCTGAGTAATAGAAACTCCATAACCTACCTGAATGGAAATGCAAAACATAATAATGATTGTCCAGAACATTAATTGTGTTCGTGAAAAGCTATAAGGCTTAGGTGCACTGGTGCTTATATCTTTTATAGCATCAGTCCAAAAACTCAGGTAAATACCTGTAGCTATAATAAGAACAGGAATTAAGTAAACAAATAATATAATCATGAATTATAGTTTTATACGCCTACTCTAAATTCCCTTTTCGGCTTACGGGTTTATTAAATTATTTCATTTTTCATTACACTAAATTACACGCACATACCTCTGCGGTACACCCGTGAAAACACCCATTTCACTACCCTTATTTCACGGTATTTGCATGCGTATTTCTTACACACAAAAAACAAAGGGAAATTATTATGCTGCTGACAAGAGAAAGGGTATTGCAAAGGAATTGGATTAGCTATTATGAAAATAAAACTAAAAAATATTTTTAATAACAACAAGCTTTTTTAAAAAAATATTTTTCTTTTAATTTTATAACCAATAAATAGTTTTTTATAATTCCAACTAATTATACATGGCATCTATAATACCCGCAGGCATCCAGCAAAGGTTTGTTACTGTATTGCCGTTATTAGTCTGGTATTGTAATGCTGCAGCTACAACGGTTAAACAACCTGCCGCAGCAAAAAGATTAAGCGGGATATTTTGGTCAGCTATTATTTCATTACTGTAGGGAATAATTATTGGTGTGCTGCAATTCCCTGTAGCTGTTGCAGTGTTTACATTACATGCTGCAGCAATAAAAGTACATGTAACCTGTGTTGTTCCGGCAGGTGTAGTAATGGCTTCTTTGGGCTTAAATGCGGGTATATTTATTTGCAGCATTTTTTCTTCTGTAAGGCTCACCGTTACAGGCACACGCCAGCGCTCTGCAAAAGAAGATTGTAAATTATACTGGTAGCCGGTTATAAAAGGCAGTTGATTAACAGGTATTGTTGTTTGCAGAGGGTTTGTATTTAACCATTGGTAAATTGCATTGGCAAACCTGCGCATCATATTCCTGTCTTTAATATTGGGAATAATTGGGCACAGCATATTGCGCATGCATTTTTCAAGCCGGTTCGCCTGGCCGAAATTATGGCCTGCTGTTTTGGTAGCTGTTGTCTGGTTTACCTGCTCCGGTTTTGTGCGGATATAAAATCCGCTGTAGCGCTGGTAAAAGATGAGGTTATCTACTGTTTGTACCAGTTTAATATTTGATTGCCTGGCCATAAGTTTTTTGGGTTGGTTTAAAAATCGGGCATTAATGTGTGACTAAAGATAATGAATTTAATAAAGTTTTCCTGTTGCTGTATTGTTGATTTGTTCGGATCAAGTGCGTCAATTGACGCACTTGATCCGAAGCAGGTAAGAAGATGGACTTAATGAAAATCGTTTTACTAATTATTCTTTATAAAAGCTTTCTTGCCGTTGTTGGCATTACTTCCAAAGGACAACACAATCATCATTCCTACGCTTCGGTAAAAGCTCAATCATAATCAAACCGTACAAGAGTGCGACGCAACGAAAGCTTCATAGTTGTTCAACTGCCGGTAACAAAAATTTTCTCCTTATTCTAATGGAGTTTGATGTTCTTTTGTGCCAATAAGTACGTTGTAATATCAGCAAGGTCTTGCTCGGTTAAACCATTATTGATGGGATCGGGCATGAGGCTTTGCTCTTGTTTTTGTTTTGATTTTATTTTATTCACGGGAATAATATGCTTATGACCGCTGATATCTTTTACAACGATCGTTTGCTTATTTTCAGATAGCAGGAACCCATAAACAGATTCTCCATCGGTTATATTTACAAGCCATGGTTCGTAACCAAAAACAATGGCGGCACTTGGGTTAATAACAGCATCAAGCAATTCCGGTTTACCAAATTTTTTACCTATGCCTGTTAATTCAGGGCCAATACTGTTACCTTCCGTTCCAACTTTGTGGCAGGATGCACAATGCGTGGTGAAAATGGTTTTACCACGTGTAATATCGGCGGGCATTTTTGCAATAACATCAATAGAATAAGTTTTATTTGCACCCGGCCTTTTAAAATAATTGCTTGCCTGTACCCGAACCGCAGGATCTGGGTTTTTAAAAATATTTTCTTCAGTAAAAGCCAATAATTTTTGCGGTAACTTATTTTCAGCAGCAAGGCCGATTAGTAACTGTCCGCCAAGTGAATCTGCGGCCATTTCCTGCAGCCGCCATTTGCGTTCATCTAACGATTGATGCTCATCTAAAATAATTTGTTTTTTAACTTTCATCTGTGCAAGCTTTCTTTGATAGGCAGTGTTAATATCCACGTTGTTCCAGTTGAGTAATTTATACCAGTCATTGCTTTGCCGAAACGAGAGCCAGTAAGCAGCTTCTTCGGCAACATCTTTCATGGTTGATTTTGAAAGAGCGACCATTGCATTGGCAGCAGAGCCACGGTTGATAAAGGCCAATGCCGTTAAAGCTGCCTGTCTTTCTTTTAGCGAAAGCAATGAGTCATTTGCCCTGGCACTAAAGTCATTAACTGCCTCCGCAGGATGCAACCTCCACGCAAGTGCGGCCATCTGTTTGTTCCATGCAGTAGCGGGTTGATCTTTTGCGAATATGTTTTTAATGGCAAAATAAATGTCTGATTCATGTCCCCGCAAAGCTGAGCCTAAGGTTTCTACATACCACCTGTCTTCGCCATCATATCTTTTAATGAGTTCCAGTAAAATATTCTTTGTTTTTTGATAGGGCAAATCTGTTAATGAAACGGCAACTTCCCTTCTTACAAAAGCTGAACTGTCTGTTGCCATTTTTATAGCATAAGGCAGAATATCGGGAACAACCACACGCAATGCTTTGTATGCTGTGGCTCTTAATTGCGGGTCGGGATTGTTTAAAATATTTTCTGCTGCTTCTCTTCCCTTTTCACCTAACTGCGCCAGTAACCATACCGCTCTTGCTGCAATAAAAGGATTGGGATCATTCAATAATGTTTTAACTGCAGGCACTGCAGCATCGCCCTGTTGTTTTATTTTTTCAAAGCCCAGGTTTCGCACATTGATAGCAGGGCTTTTAAACGCAAGCAACTGCCCTTCCATTGTATTCAAATCAATTTGCGGCGCTGTAAGTTTTTTATTTTTTGGGGTAATGCGGTAAATGCGTCCATAGCCTTTTGTATCCTTCATCTGGTGGCCGCCTACCACGGGATCGTACCAGTCTGCAACATAAATAGCACCATCGGTGCCAATGGTTACATCGCTTGGACGAAACCACTTGTCGGTATCATTGTTTTGAGCAGAATCATTCCATACATAGGCAGCATTATCTTCTGCCAGGGAAGTAATTAAGTTGGTTCTGTTTCCAAGATCAAATCCTGATTGTTTCAAAAACGGGTGATAAGAAAAAATTGTATTTCTGCCTGCATCTGCACTTAACAGCATGCCAAGGTATTGTTTACCCAAAACATCACTTTCATTCATCACAATTCCGGTTGGTGCACCTGCCCCGGTTCTGTCACCTGCGGGCATTGTGCCGGGATCATCCTGGTGCCAATGTGCATTAAAAATATCCTGACCTGGCCGCTGATCTGCCTGCCAGTAACGTGTTCCGTCACTACTAAAATAACCGGCATTTCCACCTTCCATTAACCATGTTGTTCTGCAGGTTACTACCTGGTCGTCGTTATCATTTTGCCAAAGATTACCGTAAGAATCGGGGATTACTTCATAAGAGTTCCTAAAGTTATGCGCCATCACTTTTAAACCACTGCCATCAGGTTTTATACGCAAAGCCAATCCGCCTACCCAAACTTTGCCATCATCACTTTTCATATTGCCATGGTTACTGTTGTTGTAGGGTGATCCGCCTTGATAAATACTTCCCGAACGAAGTGTAAAGCCAGCCTTATCTTTTACAATATGGGGGCCGGCATTGCCAACATTGAAATACCAGTTGCCATCAGGCCCTGCATAAACCGCATGCAATGAATGGTCATGATCTTTGCCTCCAAATCCGGTTAATAATATCTCCTTCTTATCGGGTTTGTCATCACCATTTTCATCAGTATAAACAATCAAATTTGGTGAGCAGGAAACGATTACTTTATTCCCTATCACCGCAATTCCAACTGGCGACAGCAGGTCTTCATCTTCTGCAAATACAGTTGATTTATCTGCTTTCCCATCATGGTTAGTATCCTCCAGGATAATCACCCTGTCGCCCTTTGGATGATGAAAAAATTGCGAAGAATCATTATTGTAATTGCGGTAGTTAACTGCCTCTGTAACCCATATTCTGCCTTTTAGATCCACATCCATATTGGTTGGATTGTACAACATGGGCGTTTCTGCCCATAGGGTTACTTCAAGATCATCGGGTACATATAGTGCAGGTTTTAACGAATCTGTTTTCTCTTTAGGTTCATCTTTACAGCTAATAAGTAAACCCGCAACCGTGCATACGGTTATTACTTTGCTCAAGAATTTTTTTATAATATGGCGGCTCATTTCAATATTTTAAATTTCGGCTGATACTTTTAAACAGCACTCTTTAGCGTATTGTACGAATGTAAATTATTAAATGTAAAGTCTGGTTAGGAACCAGGCGTTGGTTCACTGCTGAAGCTTATAGCGTGTGTTTAGAGTGGTATGGCTTAAAGTGCCAATCCATAAGATGCTGCAAGAAAATTGTAGGGATATTTTTGGGGTCGGGCATTTGAACGTTCATGAAGCATCGTTGCGTCGCATTCTTGTACTTTCTAATTGTTTACTGAGCTTTTAACGAAGCGAATGTATTGCATGATGCGCTAAAGAAAAGAGCGCTATAAAGTATCTCAACGTTCAAGAATACGGCCCTGTATTCCGCCTTCCTTCGTCAGGCCAGTCAGTTTCAAAACTTTCGGAATGCTACATTTTTCATCGATCCCATGAACGATAAACTTTGAACCGGGTGTTGCAAGAAGCTATACATGGCAAATGAATGCCGGGTTCACAAAATTCACTTTTCAGCGAAAGGTTGACTGTAACATAGTGGCGAAGAAACACGCGAATATTTTATGCAAATAAATCCTTTGACTTATCCTGAAAGTTTGATGTTTTTTTTATTTACTGCAAGTTCATTTTCCCTGATTTTTTGATCATATTTACTTAGCTTTAATCATGAATAAACGATTTGCTCACCTTGTTGGCAGTATGCCGTATGATAACGAAGAAACTGCAATGACAAAGACGCTCGATATGCTGGGTGAATGTTTGCATTCATTACCAGATGGCGAAATTGGTATTAGATCGCCTCAATATCCAAAAGGTTGCAGATCAGCATGGACACAAATTATCATGGACAGCATGGAGGCCGACACCGAAAACTGGCGGGTTAAAAAAACTGCACTAAGAAATGAAACTGGCGTGCCTGCACATTACACAAAAGCAAGTAAGCTAACTCCAAAAACATCCCCTAAGGAGATAGAAAAATATTTAAATTTTAAATGGCTCGATTATTTTAAGGAAAGCTATCCTGTATACCAAAAATTAAAAAAAGAGCGTGGCCTGGAGCACCTGAAATTTCAGGTGGGTTTGCCTACAGGATTAGGAATCACATTTGTTGTGCTTGGCCCAATTCATGGATTACGATTTTCTCAGGCCTTTAATCGTCGAATGGCATATGAAGCCAATGAAATTGCAAAAATCGCTGACCCTAATGATCTTGTTTTTCAAATAGAAGTTCCTATTGAGGTGATCATGTTTCACATGTTACCCCCGGTAATTTCAGATATAGCATTTGGGTCTATTACCGGTCTTATTAAGTTATTGAATCCTGCGATTCCGATTGGCATTCATTTATGCCTTGGAGATTTAAACAATGAATCTTTGGCTAAACTAAGCACATTGAAAAAATTGGTTAAATTCTCTAATAAACTAATTAAAAAAATACCGGCAACCCATAAACTCGAATTTGTACATTATCCATTGGCCGAAGGTAAAATTCCACCTGTAACCAATGCTTCCTTTTACAATACACTTGAAAAAATTAAACTGCCCGAAGGCACACGTTTTATTGCAGGATTTGTTCATGAAAAATTATCGATAGACGCACATAAAGATCTGCTTAAAAATATTGAAAGTATCCGGGGCGAAAGAGTAGATATTGCATGCTCTTGCGGCATGGGCCGGAGAACAACTGATGTGGCGGATCAACTATTTAAAATTAAAAATGAATTGGTTGCTACGGATTAAGCGTAGGTTCTTCTTATCTAATACTTATGCAGGTTTTCATTTGCATGGAGAGATAAGTTAATTATTCGCTGCGGTAAAAGCTCCCTAAAGTATCCGAAGGCACAAGAGTGCGACGCAACGGAAGCTTCATGGTTAAGCTACCGCCGGGAACAAAAAGCTGTTAACCTGTTTTAAATAATTTATAGAAATAACTACTGCGTGAGTTTAGGGAGTAGCATAGCAGGAACGCATAAGAAAGGCCCAGCCGGAAAAGCTGAGCCTTTGTATAAAAGTTATTATTCAAAGTTTCTAAACCATATTACCCTTTGCAAGTTCACCCAACATCTCCTTAAAATTTTCTTTTTTATTCGCATGAGGGAATGGTTCATCTGGTATGGCTGCATTTAAAAATTTACACAGTGGCCCCCAGCCTTCGGCAACATCCCAAACGAGTAATTTATCTGCGGGCACATATGCCTTTACATCTGAAATATGCTGATTGAATATTTTTTCAACAGCAACCTTATCATCAAATTTGCCCTGCAGCTCTTTTTGAAAAATTGTTTCTTTAGCGAACTTTACACATTTAATTACCTTACGGAAACGTGAATTAAGTGCCAGCTTTGCCATTGCCATTAGCTTCTGTGGTAAGGTTTGCGGCCCCGCATTCTTTATGGTACTGTTTACGCTTGAATGCCATTTTTCAAATGGCCTAACAGTTAAAATAACTTTTGCATCAGGGTACTTTTTCATGTGCTCTTTATACCAGGGATAGCCAGGAAAATCTACGGTTGCCTGGAAGCCATTGTAAAGCCCTTCCCAGTCGGTTGTTCCGGTTTCTTTCAGCGTTAACCAGTAATGAAGGTCTTGCGGGTTTACCAGTAATTCTTTCATGTGGTAAGTCTTGGAATAACCGAGTATTTGAAGGCACTCCTTAAGAGTACTTGTACCGGTTCTTGGAAAACCGGCTCCAATAATTTTGATTGACATGTTTTGGTTGGTTTTGTTTTCGGGTGATTAATTTTGATCAAGATATGATTTAATTTATTTAAAATAAGATTTCAAGCAATCTTTCCTTATTTATTTTTTAATATCAATAATACAATCTTAAAACACTAATTTCGAAAATACATTCGTACATCCTTAACACACGTAAATTTTCTTTTCGAAATATTTATTTGCCCAAATCAACCACAAAAAAATCAACATGAAAAAGTCGTACTTCCTTCTCAATGTACTATTATGTATATCGTTCATCGCATTCGGCCAGGCCAATGATAAAGACACATTAAACAAAAAGCCACCCCCACCCAAAGACAGAAACATGTTTGGGATCAATATTCCCCGTGGATTAAAAATAAACTCACCTGACGCTGCTGATGGTTACATCATGCATGCTGTTGCTAATTCTCCTTTTGTTTACTTGATCAATCGCAGAGGCGAAGTAGTGCATCGATGGAAGGGTAACTATGAAATTTTTAATCCTTATTTATTGGATGATGGGTCTGTAGAAGTTGGTGCAATAGATCCCGATTTTCCTACATTTGGTTTTGGAGGGCCTTACGGACGAATCCAAAAAATTAGTTGGGATGGTAAAATGTTATGGGATTTTGAACTGGCGAATGATACGGAAATGGTACATCACGACTTTACTGTTATGCCCAACGGTCATATACTTGCCCTGACATATATAACCGAGCCATACGAAGAAGCCATAGCAAATGGATTAAAACCTGAGAGAACACCTAGCTCGGGCCCTTGGTTAGAAAAAATTCTTGAAATTGAGCCACAGGGTAAAACCGGTGGTAAGATTGTTTGGGAGTGGCACCTTAAAGATCACATGATTCAGGATTTTGACCCTAAAAAAGCAAACTACGGTAAGCCCGCAGATCACCCTGAATTATTAGATTTTAATAAGGGCCGCAAATTGGAACCACGTATTTCACAGGATAGCATAGTAATTTTACAGGCGAAAGGAATGACGGGCAGAAACACGACCGCTGGCAATTTGGGTGCTGATATATTTCATTTTAATGCTGTAAAATATAATGCAGAGCTGGATCAGATTGTTTTCAGTTCCCCTGAGTTAAACGAGATCTTCATCATAGACCACAGTACCACAACACAACAGGCCGCAAGCCATAAAGGTGGCCGTTATGGAAAAGGCGGAGATTTTATTTACCGTTGGGGCAATCCTCAAAACTATCAAAGAGGAGATTCAACTAACCGACAGTTATTTAATCAGCACGATGTAAGATGGATCGAGAAAGGTAAGCCAGGTGCCGGAAACCTTACGCTGTTTAATAATGATATTCCTTACAGGGGAGATAGCATGAACTATTCAATGATCTTTCAAATCGAGACTCCAATAGACAGCAAAGGCAATTATTTTGTAGAAAAGAATAAAGCCTATGGCCCGGAGAAGCCAGTATGGACCTATATGGCACCCGATACTACTTCTTTTCATGGAAGTTTTATTTCGGGTGCGCAAAGAATGGAAGACGGAAATACATTTATTAACGAAGGGCCCAAGGGTCGTTTTTTTGAAGTTACCAAAGAAGGTAAAACAGTTTGGGAATATTTAAATCCTTACAGAGGTAATATTACTCAACCGAATGGAGATCCTAATCCGGCATTGCCAATGACTTTTTATACGTTCCGTTCAAATTTTATTCCTGCAACACATCCCGCCTTTGCAAATAAAAAGCTGGAACCTATAATGCCACAACCTGCACCATTTATTTTACCGCCACTACCTGGCGATAAAAAATAAAAGGATTCAATTAGTGCCACAAGATTGTTTGAATTTATTATTAACAGGACAACTAAATTACTCGACATGAAAAAAAGATATCAGATACTCTTAATGCTGGTTGCAATTTCCTTTGCATCATTTGGCCAGATGAATGACAAGGACTCGGCTGTTAAAAAAGCCATGCCCAAACCAAGGAATATGTTTGGCATTGGGATACCGCGGGGTTTAACCATGAGCAGTGATGGCCTTTCGGATGGCTATATAATGTTTACTGTTCCTAACTCTCCATTTGAATACCTGGTAAACCGAAAGGGAGAAGTGGTACACCAATGGAAAAGCAACTATGGTGTAGCCGAGGCTTATTTACAGGATGATGGCTCTCTTATCCAGGGTGCAATGGACCCCGACTTTCCCGTATTCGGTTGTTGCGGCCCCTACGGAAGAATTCAAAAAATTACCTGGGACGGTAAGATTTTGTGGGATTATGAATACGCCAATGAACAACACATCGTTCATCACGATTTTACAGTGATGCCTAACGGCCACATACTTGCGATAGCATATGAAGCGATGCCGTATGATAAAGCAATGGACCTTGGAAGAAAACCGGAATTGACACCAAAGTCAGGACCCTGGACAGAAGAAATCATTGAGATAATACCCGAAGGAAAGACAGGCGGAAAAATTGTATGGGAGTGGCACCTGTCGGATCACCTGATTCAGGATGTTGATTCCAAAAAAGCGGGTTACGGTAAAGTAGGAGATCACCCGGAATTAATGGATTTCAACCTTGGAGCACCTTTGCCTCCACCAGTTACGCAGGAAGCCCTGGATGGGATGATTGCGAAAGGAATGGCACATCCTAACACCACTCTTGATAACAGGGGTTCAGATATCTTTCATTTCAATGCCATTAAATACAATGCTGACCTTGATCAGATTGTTTTCAGCTCACCAAACATCAGTGAAATCTATATCATTGATCATAGTACTTCCACTCAGGAAGCTGCAGGCCATAAAGGCGGCCGTTATGGTAAGGGCGGTGATTTTATTTACCGTTGGGGTAATCCGCAAAACTATAAAAGAGGCGATGAGACCAGCCGGCAGTTATTTGGCCAGCATGACATACGATGGATTGCTAAAGGAAATCCCGGAGCCGGAAATTTAACGGTATTCAACAATCATCCACCCGGCGAAATAGACTGGAGCAGTATGGGTATGATAGGCAATAACTATTCAATGATCTACGAATTTGCGCCGCCTATGGACAACAAAGGAAATTATGTGATTGAAAAAGGAAAGCCATATGGCCCTGAGAAGCCGGTTTGGTTTTACAGGGCGGCGGATACCCTTTCTTTTTACAGCAGCTTTATTTCAGGCGCGGAGAGAATGCAAAATGGAAATACGTTTATTGATGAAGGGGCTAAAGGCCGTTTCTTCGAGGTTACCCCAGAGGGTAAAACCGTGTGGGAATATTTAAATCCCTATCATGGAAATATTGCGCAGCCAAACGGAGACCCCATACCTGCTATGCCGATGCCATTTTTTGAGTTTAGAGGAAACTTTATACCAGCAAATCATCCGGCATTTGCCAATAAAAAATTGGAACCAATTGTTCCCCAGCCAGCACCATTTATTTTACCGCCACCGCCTGCAGGCGATAAGCATTAAAAGATGTTTGGGGCATAAATTAAAATCACCGTAGCAGTATAAAAATGTTACGGTGGTTTTATTTTTAATATGCACCTGTGCAAAATAGATTTTTATTTGCCAAACAACATACCTGCTTTCATCGTTCCTTGCGTCGCACTCTTGTACTTTCTTTTCATTATTGAATAAAAAGCAGCAACTGCGATATTCTTTTTAAACCGGGATATTACAGGTTGGCTATGGCTGTTACATGTTTCCCGTTGTTATTGAAGTACAAGTGTGCGACGCAACCGGGATGACATGAAAAACGACTGACCGGCTCAAAAAAAAGCTACTGCCAAATTTTGATGAAAATGAAATTATTGGGCTGGCAAGACACTCCATTCTTCGCCTTGGTTCGTGTCCTCACGAAACAGTTCTTCGATATACTCAACCGATAAGTTTTTTTCGCTGCGGTAAAAGCTCACTCATAATCCGAACGTACAAGAGTGCGACGCAACAGGCGATGCCATCGGCACCATTGCTGGGCTTACAAAGAATTGTATAAGCGCTTATATATCTTAAAAATCAGGATCAGGGATTTGCCAATATTACTCCATTCTCTTTTACATACGCATTCCATTCCGCTAACAGTTCTTGATATTTAGCGGGAAATTGTTCAGATACGTTGTGGGATTCTGTAGGATCTTCATCTATATTAAACAATTGAAAATCTCCAGTGCCAAAAGGTTTTTCTATTTTACTAATTTTCCATTTTCCTTTTCGCAGGGCACATCTTCCAAACAGTTCCCAGCCCATTACATAATTATCATCGTGCATACTATTTTTTGCTTTGGTAAGGAAGGGAATCATTGATGCGCCCTGGTAAGGAGCAAGTGAACGGCCCTGGTAAGTGGACGGGTACTTGGTATTTGCCAGATCCAAAAATGTTGGTGCAAGATCCATTATTGTTGAAAAAGCCGCAACGGGTGCACCTCCTTTTTTCTGGAAAGGCATTTTGATGATCATAGGGCTATGAATTCCGCCCTCGGCACTATAACCTTTATACAAAGTATTTACGGCGCTTGAAGCATGGGCCCATTGTGAACCATAGGCTACAAAAGACCTGTAGGTGCCCATGTAAGGATAAGGGTCCAGTTTATTGGGCGTTAAATTTGCTTCCAAAGACGAGGGCCCGTTATCAGATATAAAAACAAAAAAAGTATTGTCGTATTCTCCTGTGCTTTTTAAATATTTAATCAACCGCCCAATATTATAATCAAGGTTATCAATCATGGCCGCATAAATTTCCATCTCCCTTGCTTTGATGCGCTGCTCGTTTTTATCAAGGGAAATCCATTTGAGTAAAGGCTGGTTGGTGGCATTATAAAGATCTCCTTTTACTTTTGGTAGTTGAGGCAACTCAACGTTGGCGGGTACCAATCCTTTTTGCTTTAAAGCGTTAAAGCGCAAACTTCTCAGGCTATCGTAGCCTATGTCATAAACCCCGCGATACTTTTCTATATACTCCGCAGGAGCTTGTAACGGCCAATGCGGCGCAGTATAAGCAGCATACAGAAAAAACGATTTTTTATCTGAACGGCCGTCTTTAATAAAACTGATCATTTTATCGGTATAAACATCAGTGGAATATTGCCCGTTTGGATATTTTGCAAAATGATCATCTTCCCAAAAAGAAGTGGAAAGGTTATCAGGATAAAAATGATTTGCAGCAGCATCGAGCAATGCAAATGATCTTTCAAATCCTTTTGCATGCGGGCTTTGATCTGCCGTTAATCCGAGGTGCCATTTGCCTGCTATATAGGTATGATAGCCTGCGTCTTTAAGTAATTGCGCCACAGAAACTACCCTGTTATTAAGATACCCTTCATATCCGGGTTGGCCCATTTCCCCGGGAACCGAAGAAACCCTTTCGGCCATATCGCCCAAACCGGATATATGATTATCTGTTCCCGTAAGTAACATGGCTCTTGAAGGAGAGCAGGTAGATTCTGTATAAAAATTGGTAAACAGTTGCCCCTCCTTTGCAAGTGCATCAATGTTAGGTGTGGCAATTTCGCTGCCAAAACAACCAAGATCGGAGTAACCAAGATCATCTGCAACAATCAATACAATATTGGGTGTTTTATCCGGCTTCTGTTTTTTGAAAGAGCAAAACAAACAACAAAGAATAATTAGCAGGAAGCAATTTTTTTTCATCTGTAAGTAATCTTTAGTCTACTTTTAGTTTTCATCTTTATTAAAGGTAATCATTAGTATTTTGGACGATGAACCTTAAACGTAAATTTAGCTTTTTGGAGAACCGGATACTGATGACGATTACACTTTTGAAAAACGCCTGCTTTAAAAATAAATAGTTTTTCACTTGCGCCGGTAAGATAAAAGATATGAATAAACGACTGGCCGGTTCTTAATTGAATTGTGTATATAAACGATTATGCTTTTGTAAGCAGGATTGCTTTATGCCGAACAGTATTACCTGCTGTACAAGGGAGTTCCGAAGTATCGGAATTAAAATAACACAACAGGCGATGATAGTAGTAATACTGCCGGAACAAAAAATTTAAAATTATAACAACAATCATTTACCATCTCTAACAAACAACCCAAATATGGAAACTAAAGCATGGCAATTAAAACTTACGCTTTTGCTGGTAAGCAGCCTTACCATAATGTCTGTAATTACCATTTCGCCGGCATTGCCGCAAATGACAGTTGCATTTGCCTCGATTGAAAATGCAAACTTTATTGTAAAAATGGTGCTCACGATTCCGGCATTAATGATTGCATTGGTTTCGCCTGTTGCTGGCCGCCTTATTGACCGGTACGGCAGGTTGGGAATTTTGCGTATATCATTGCTGGTGTATGCTGTTTCAGGATCAGCAGGTTATTATCTGGATAATTTATTTGCTATCCTCATTTCGCGTGTTGTGCTTGGCATAGCCGTGGGAATGTCTATGACCATAGTGATTACTTTAATTGCCGACTACTTTGAAGGTAAGGAACGATTAAAATTTGTTGGTTTGCAAATCGCGTTCATGTCTTTAGGGGGTATATTATTTATTGGCCTGGGCGGTGTGCTTGCAGATGTTAGCTGGCGGTACCCTTTTCTTTTGTATTTATTTGCACTGCTTGTTTTTCCGTTAACACTCTTTTTTCTTAAAGAGCCAAAAGCTATCAAACAAAGCAATCAGCAACAACTGGATTTAAAGGCTCCGCCAATAATATGGATGTTATTTTTCAATACCATGCTGATGTGGATCATTTTCTTTTTAATACCAGTGCAAATACCTTTTTATTTAAAATCCATAGGCGTTGAAAAGAACTCACTCGTAGGCGCTGCTATTGCTTCCAGTACATTATTTTCTGCTATTTCGTCTTTTTCTTATTCCAGGATTAAAGCACGTTTCAGTTTTCTTACTGTTTTTTTTATCGGTTACCTGCTGATGGCAGCAGGCTTCTTATGTATAGCTGTTTCTGCTTCCTATTTATGGGCAGTTATCGCTATGATGATAACTGGATTAGGCATGGGGATGATGATACCAAATACCAACATGTGGGTAATGAAGATTGTTCCACCTGAAATAAGAGGAAAGGAAATTGGCAAGCTTACCACATTCTGGTTTATGGGTCAGTTTTTATCACCGCTTATTATTTTCCCGGTTTTAAATGTGCTGTCGCTCTCTTCCACATTTATGCTGGCCTCCGGTTTTCTTTTCCTGATGTCTGTTGGGTTCTTAATTTTTTATTTTAGCAAAACAGGTAAAGATGTTATGGGTGCATCATCCTAAACTTGTTTAAAAGTTTCATGCAATATATTAAAAAAAATGAGCCTGTCTGAGTTGCTTCTATAAAGCTTTCTTCCCGCAAAGGCGGGAATTTTGTACTGTTGAATAAAGGATCGGGCTTTTATCTAAGCGGGTATGGCAGACTGTTATTGACGTAAGTAATAAGAAACCTTGCTATCTTGTACTTATAAATTGTTCAATAAAAATCAAAATTATACAATGAAGACCTTCATTTGCTTTGCCACGATCACAGCGGTATTATTAGCCTGCACACAACCAGAAACGAAAAAGAATACCACACTTTCAATGCAGGGAACATGGAAGTTGATTTCGGGTACTACCATTGAAAAAAAAGATACTGTTGTTACAGCTTACACAACAGGAAAATCATTTATTAAAGTGATCAACCAAACACATTTTGCTTTTATGGGGCATGATCTTAATAAAGGAAAAGATTCCCTTGCTTTCTTTTCTTCCGGCGGCGGAACTTATGAGCTGAAAGATACAGCCTATACCGAACACCTTGAATACTGCAGCGACAGGGCCTGGGAAGGAAATGACTTTCATTTTACAGTGGCCATTAACAATGATACCCTTATACAGCAAGGCATTGAAAAGATTGACAGCATTGGTGTAAACAGGATAAATATTGAAAAATATATACGGGTAAAAAATTGATAATGCCCGGTTAATAAAAAACAACTGCACCCATATTAATGAAGTGCAGTTGAGTATAAAACAGCGCAGGAAAACAATAATAATAAAATGCCGGCTTTTAAAAATACCTGATGGGCCTTGCCGCATAAGAAGATGTTTTTCCAGCCCTGATTTGCTCGCCGCTGGAAAAATTTTGAAACCATGCAACGGTATGGTTGTATTCAGTTGAGCTCCAGTAAGAGAAGGTATTAAACCCGCCAATCACATCTTTTTGTTTATACATTTCATTCAGCTCATCTTTCGAGGGCAGGCACCAGTTGTAGTAACCGTTATCGTGAAAGTTATAACATTCCCTCGCTGCATATTCGCCAGAGTCGCCCTGCGATTGAACAATCTTAAAAGTATTCTTTGCACCGCCGCCTATTTGTGCTGCTTTTGCACCGGTAACTGAATATTTTGCTTCAGTCCACATAAACGCTTCTTCAATATCCTGTGCAGAACAAATTAAACCATGCTGCCCCGTGGAGTCAATATAAAACACAACGCCGCCACCAAAATGCTCACCAATAAAGTGCGCTGATTTTCCTGTTGCCTGCGAAGATGCGGAGGCAGACAATGAAAGTTCGCTGTGTTCCTTTGTACAGGAAACCATGCAGAGCATATACAAACAACCTGTAACTGTAAAACTGATAATCGATTTCATAAGCAGATGCTTTTGTTGATTAGAAAAATGAATTCAAAAATAGCGGGTATTTTAACAGGCGCAAAAAAACTTATTTATTCAAATTTATTCCTGTTCAATTTTTATGATGGCACCAATTTTTTGTACCCGGCATTTAGAATTCTATAAGACTTTCCTTGCGTCGCACTCTTGTACGCTTAGGTTATATATTGAGCTTTTACCGAAGTCTCCCAGCAACGGCGGCGTTGCGTTATGTTGCAAAATAAGTCGCAAATTTTTTTGCTGATTTTCAATTAGTTAGTATCGACTTATATAGAAGCGAAGATTGCACATACCAATAACTTTACTGCCAAGAAAAAAAGATCAGGTACCCTATCACTTCGTATATTGTGATACATTCATTTCTACCAGAATTAATTAATAAGCCAATACATTAATCAGATGTATAAAATCCGTCAACTACTGCTGTATACTTTTCTTTGTATTGCATTCACAGCATGTAATAATAACAATCAGCAAAACGAAACTCCCTCCGTCGCGGCTAATTTGCCAGACTCAGTTTTGGAAGGAAAAAAAACTTTCGAAGCCAGTTGTGTGCGTTGTCATGGCATGGATGCATCAGGATTAACGGGTCCTTCGCTTAAGCGGCCGAAACTCAAACACGTTAACGATATTGCCTCTTTTATTAATGTGGTAGAATTTGGCATCATAGGAACAGGCATACCTTCAAACTGGGCAATATCTGATACAGATTGCCATCAATTATATGCCTATATAAATTATCTAAAAAACCAGGGAAAAGAAACGCCGAAAGGAGATTCCGCAGCAGGCAGCAAAGTATATGCAAGCGCCGGTTGCGCAAGCTGTCATATCATGAATGGTGAAGGAAATAGTATCGGGCCAGAACTTTCCGAAATAGGTGCAAGCCGCAATGCAGCTTACCTTAAACAATCGATCATTGATCCTGCCGCAACACTTCCCGAAAGCACAGATATTGATAATGGCTATGGCTTCTCACTTTATCTTCCTATAAAAATCATTACTAATGATGGACAAGAGATTACCGGTTTACGCATTAATGAAGATACTTACACCATACAATTAAAAGATGCAGCCAATAATTATTATTCATTTAGTAAAGACGAATTAAAGTCTGTAGAAAAACAATACGGACAATCGTTAATGCCTTCCTTCAAAACCAAATTAAGCGATAAAGAAATTGAAAATCTTGTTGCCTTTCTTTATAAATCAGGAAATCAATGAAAACTATTTTATCCATACTCATAAGTTTATTTTTTTCAGCTCAACTTTTTTCCCAGGTAAGCTATCAAAGAATAGCCAATGCAGAAAATGAACCTGGCAACTGGTTTACTTATTCAGGCAACTATGCTGCAACAAGGTTTTCACCGTTGCAGCAGATCAATACAGGCAATGTTCAAAAACTTGCACCTGTATGGATCTATCAATTACGAAACCCACAGGGGCCTTTTGAAACAACACCGATCGTTGCAGACAAGATCATGTATATTTCAGAACCACCGAGTACTGTTACTGCACTCGATGTGGCCACTGGCAGAAAGATCTGGACATATACACCCGACATGCCTAAAGACGTAAAGTTTCTTGGCTTTGGTCCTGTTAACAGGGGCGTTGCAATACTTGATAACAATGTTTACATAGGCACATTGGATGCGCATCTTATTTGTCTCGATGCAAAATCAGGCGCGCCAAAATGGAATGTCATCGTCGGCGACAACAAACTTGGTTATGCAATAACCTGCGCACCTGTTGCGATTGATGGCAAGATTATCATCGGCATTAGTGGTGGTGAAGCAGGCATTCGTGGCTTCCTGGATGCATACAATGCAAAGACAGGCAAAAGAGAATGGCGTTTAAATACTATACCCGGCACAGGTGAACCCGGCAATGAAACGTGGCAGGGCGATAGCTGGAAAACAGGTGGCGCACCTACATGGGTGCCCGGCTCGTACGATAAAGAATTGAACCTGCTTTATTGGGGTATTGGCAATCCGGGACCTGACTGGAATGGTGATAACAGGAAAGGTGATAATTTATATACCTGTTCAGTACTTGCCATCAATCCAACAACTGGAAAATTGGTTTGGTATTTTCAATTCACGCCACACGATACACATGATTGGGATGCCAATCAAATTCCGGTACTCATTGATATAAAAATAAATGGTGTTACCCGCAAAGCCTTAGCCACAGCCAATCGCAACGGATTCTATTATTTGCTCGACCGCAAGACGGGGGAATTTCTGGCAGGCAAAGCTTATGCAAAACAAACATGGGCAAGCGGTCTTGATGCGAAAGGAAAACCTATCATCATTCCTGGCAAAGAGCCCACAGAAAAAGGAAATCTTGTTTACCCAAGTTTGCAGGGTGCCACCAATTGGTTCAGTCCTTCTTACAGTAAAACTTCTGGAATGTTTTATGTGTCTGTAAGAGAGATGGGCTCATTGTATTTTAAAAAAGAAGCAGATTATAAACCCGGCCAGTACTTTATGGGTGGCGGCGAACAGTTGTTGCCCGGCGATAATGCATATGGCGCTGTAAAGGCTTTGGATCCTGCAACGGGAACTATTAAATGGGAATTCAAATTACAGTCGCCACCATGGTCCGGATTATTATCTACTGCCGGCGGTTTGGTTTTTGGCGGAAGCATAGAAGGTAATTTTTATGCATTGGATGCAGCAACAGGAAAATCAAAATGGCAGTTTCAGACAGGCGGACAAATTTTTTCAAATCCCATGTCTTTTAGTGTAAATGGACAACAGCGCATTGCGATTGCAGCAGGCAGCAGCTTGATGGTTTTTGGTTTAATGCAGTAAAATCTCTTTCACAATTATATCAATGATTTTTTTGAACCAGGCTTTGGTAATACTATGAAGCTTTTCTTGCGTCGCACTCTTGTACGCTTTGTTCAATATTGAACAGAAAGTACAAGTGAGTGACAAAACAAAGATTATTAAGGCACTCAAGTTGGTAACTAAAAATCTGGCTATGCTGTTATTAAATCTATTGCGTAAGATAATAGTGAAAACGAATAAAGTAAAATGTACAATATTTGCAAATCAATTTTAAATTAATGCGTAATACCTTAAAAGTAGTATCAGCAGCAATATGTTGGATCACATTTATTTTTCATTGCCAGGCACAAAAAACGAATACTGATAGCTTTCAATTAAAACTGTCTTCCATTTCTCAACCTTTGCAGCAATTCAATTTTATCAGGAACGAACTTGAACATTCCAATAATACTTCCGACAATATTGATTCTTCATTGTGCATTCAATTGCTGAGCATTGCACAGCAATTAAAAAGCGATTCTTTGTTGGCGATTAGCTATAACTGGATCGGTGCTTATTTTGCTTTTAGCAAAGGCGATAATATTTCCAGCCTGGAATATTTTTTTAAAGGTATTCCGCTGGCAGAAAAAGTAAAAGATAAGCGGCGCATTAGTTCTTTATACTTTGATATAAGCCTTGTTTATGCCGGATTTAAAAATTATAAAGCTGAATATGATTACACAATTAAAGGTGGAGAAAACCTGCCCGATCAATCGTCGCCTCTTTATAATTTCATGTTGATACAATATCAGAATAACCTCTGTAGTTACTATCTCGATATCAATAAAGCCGACTCGGCTTTGCTTTACGCCAAGCTAAGTATTCAAACCTCAGATAAACTTGGTATTAGCATGTATGATATGGCCTCCATTTGTTTAGCAGGATCTGCATTAGCCATGGCTAATGATACTGCTAACGCTGATAGTGCTTTTACAAAAGCATTAACCATACTACCTAATGTAAAACTTAGTTCTTTAAAATCGCTCTTTTACGATACCTATATTAAATATTTAATGCAATCTTCCCGGCTTGAGCAAGCTAAATTATTTTGCCATCAATTTATTAACCTGGGCAATACGGCTAACAGTAATGCTATCCGGTTGATGGCGGTTGTTTACATGCAGCAGTTATTTGATGCGCTGCATCAAATAGACAGTGCCTATTATTACTCCAGACAGGAGTCGAAAATTAATGCAGCTATTTTTAGCGAGAGTAATATTAACAGGTTACAATCATTGTCTTTCCATGAAAAATTGCGCAATATTGAAGCAATGGAAGAGCAGACTGCTTACTATAATCAAATGAAGGAGTATATATTAGCGGTTTGCTTGTTTTTTTTCATCGTGATTGGGATATTTCTTTATCGAAACAATCGCCAAAAGCATAATGCAAACAGTGTGTTGCAGGAACAAAAGCAAAAAGTAGAAAATACTTTAAATGAATTGAAATCTACCCAAGCCCAACTCATCCAATCAGAAAAAATGGCTTCGCTTGGAGAACTAACGGCAGGCATTGCGCATGAGATACAAAACCCGTTGAACTTCGTCAATAATTTTTCTGAAGTAAATGCAGAATTAATTGATGAATTACAACAAGAAGTTGATAAAGGAAATTTGCAGGAAATTAAGATCCTTGCAAATGATATAAAAGACAATGAACAAAAAATAAATCATCACGGCAAACGTGCAGGAGATATTGTGAAAGGCATGCTGCAACACTCAAGGTCAAGCACAGGTGTAAAAGAACCAACTGATATCAATGCTTTGTGCGATGAATATTTGCGTCTCTCTTATCATGGTCTTCGTGCAAAAGACAAAGAGTTTAATGTGACGATGAAAACACATTTTGATGCAAGTATTGGCAGC
>JANXWM010000418.1 GCA_025351145.1 Chitinophagaceae bacterium | reverse complement strand
GCAGATTATCGCACTGGTCACAAGATCGTAAATATCATTGGACGTAACATTGATTTTACCGGTATTTCACAAACAAGTGCTATAACTGGTCGTCAACGTTTTGTATTTCCTAATTCATCTTATTTACAGGATGGTAAATATGTTCCCAATACGAATGTAACTGTTGATGATGCCAACTTTAACTTTTGGCCAGGTCTATACCGTGGAGTAAGTGGTAACTATATTACAAGTGCTGCCGCATGGAAATTGCGTGAAGTTTCTATTACCTATGATTTCCCAACTACATGGTTTGGTTTTGCAAAAATTATACAGAAAGCATCTTTAACTGTATCCGGCAGAAACCTGGTTGTACTTTTACCAAAATCGAATGTTTGGACAGATCCTGAATTTAATGAGACAACAGGAAATGACATAGGCAGAACATCAGAAAACCAGGCACCACCAAGCAGAATTTTCGGTGCAACTTTAACAGTACAATTCTAATTATCTAAAACATCATAAATATGTATAACAAGATAAAATCAGTTTCTTTTGCCCTGCTCGGATTGCTTTTGATAGCAACTTCGGGTTGTAAAAAAGGAACATTCGATATCAATAGCCCCAATCCAAATGCTCCTTCACCGGAAAGTGTGCCGACTAAATTTATTTTGTCTGCAGCATTGGATGGTTCTGCCAGTTTAATTGCTGGTGGCAACAATGACTTTGCTAATTATTATATGGGTTACTGGGCTGTAAGTGGCGATTTTATTCCCAACAACAACCTGCTTACTTACAATGTTACTGCTGCTTTTTATACAGGTAACTGGGACGCTGGTTATCCATTATTAAAGAACTATAATACCATTATTGCTAAGTCTTCTGCAGACCCTACACAGGTATATTATGGAGCTATAGCTAATATTATGTCATCACTTCATTTCCAGAATTTGGTTGATATTTATAATAATATACCATATTCTCAGGCATTGCAGGGGGCGGTTGTTTCCTCTCCATCTTATGATGATGCCAAAACTGTTTATGATGCATTGGTAGAAAGGCTTGATGCGGCTGTGGCGGCAATTAAAGGAGCCGGGGCAGATGCAGAAGATCCGGGTTCTTATGATATTATGTTTGGTGGTGATATGACCATGTGGACAAAACTCGCCAATACGATCAAATTGAGGATTTTAATGCGCCAGGCTCCGGCTAATGCCAGCTATATTCAATCTAAATTAAGTGGATTAACATCTGACGATTTCTTAGGTGCCGGTGAAGATGCCCAAGTTAATCCAGGCTATAGTAATACTGCTACCAATAAACAAAGCCCTCTATGGACCGACATTGGATACACCACATCAGGAACATCTGTAGGTGGCCGCGATTATAACAGGGCTTGTAAATATGCTGTTGATTTTTACAACAATCTCGATGATCCAAGAGCGGCCCGTATTTATTCACCCAATTCTTCCGGCGAAATAAAAGGGAGAAATTTTGGGAGCATTGAATCCGGTAATGAACACAATACTGATATCTCTGCTCCGGGCGGGCCTGGTATATTGCCTTTCCCTAATATGCCTCCTGCAACAATATTAACAGCGACTGAAAGTTTCTTTCTTCAGGCAGAGGCTGCACAGCGTGGTTATTTTGGGGAAGGTGCAGATGCTGCCAGCCTATATCAGGAAGCAGTGACTGAATCATTCCGTATTCTTGGCGTTGAAAGTTACGAAACTGCGGCAAGTGATTATACAGCTCAGTCAAGTACCAAAACAAACTGGGAGCTTGCTTCTGATAAAATTCAGTTAATCATTACCCAGAAATGGGCAGCTTTAAATACTTTTGATCCATTAGAATCATGGGGCGATTGGAGAAGGCTAAATATACCAGCTGACCTGCCAATATCTATTTACCCAGGTACATTAGCATCTCATGTTCCTTACAGGTTGGTTTATCCGCAAAGCGAGTATGACTATAATGGTGCAAATGTTACTTCACAGGGAACTGTTGACCCAATAAGTTCAAAAATATTCTGGATGCCTTAATTGAAATAAAAAATTTAAGAATTATGAAAAAATTATTAATAGCCGTATCAAGCGCTGCTTTCTTTCTTACGGGTTGTTTAAAAGACAAGGCTCCGAATGATTTCAGTACCGTGGGCACAATTGTAGAGATACCTTACAGTGGCCTGGAATATTTTTCCAAAGCTTCACTGAACTTTACAAGTGATACCATTACCCTTACTTTTAATGTAAATATTTCTTCACCTTATACATTGAGCGATGCACTTACGGTGCAGGTTGGGGTAGACGATTCTAAGCTTACGGCTTACAACGCCACAGGCGGTTTGCAATATGAGCCAATGCCTGCGGATGCTTATTCATTTACCTCTACAACAGCCACTATTGCAGCAGGTAGCAGGTTAGCTAGCTTTAGTGTTACTTTTTATAAAGCCGCCATTGACCCTTCTAAAAACCTGATGCTTGCCATTGCAATTAAAGATGCACAAGGCAAAACCATCAGTGGCAACTTTAATACCATCTATTACCATGCTATTGGCAACGAACTTGCTGGCACCTACGATGAAGTAGGCTGGCGCAATAGTTTTATTGGCCCTGTTGTTTATGTTCCGGGTGCACCGTCTTCAGGTGGGGAAATCACAGGAGGAACCGGCGTTTATTCAAGTTCTATAGATTTAAGCAACTACAGCCCTAAAACTGTATTGCCAAACAGCCCTACAGAATGCACTGTTGACTATTCTAACCTTAGCAGTTCAGGCTGGCAATATGTAATTACTTACGACCCGGCTACAAAAACAATCACAAACGTTGGGGGCAACGAAACGCTGCTAACCCAGTCTGCGGCAAATTCATTTAAGATGTACGAGTTTAGCTATGACGCTGCACTGCGGCAAATACATCTTTTGAGTGAATATACCAATACTGCCGGGAACGGTCGTTTGATTGAGGAAACTTTGACTAAGCAATAATTTATTAGTAAATCATCTTATAGCCGCCCCGGTTTTACCGGGGCGGCTATTTTTATATAATCATTTGCGGGCTGTGAATATCGCTTTCAATTTTTTGTTT
>JANXWM010000415.1 GCA_025351145.1 Chitinophagaceae bacterium | reverse complement strand
CTTTCTCTCAGGTCTTTATCATACAGCGTAAGTTTTACAGATGGAACAATCCTGCTCATGCCCAGGTAAAGTTTACTGCCGTCATCTTTTAAAAAATCATTGATGCTGTAAGTAGTGCCGCTTGCAGATAATTCCAGCCAGCTTCTCCTTGTAAAATTATTGTACGAAACCCTTGCTGCACCTGTTACACGGCTGCTTCCGGTTGCGTACATCGGTGCTGCCAAAAACTGGAACTTCTTTAATGGCAGCTGGTAATTGTGTATAATGCCACCGATCATAAACTGGTCGTAACTATTGTAACCTATAATGGGCGACGCAGTTACATAGTTATATTTATTATCTGAAGGTGGCAGTAATAAATTAAACTTCGTCGGCTTATTTATTTTGCTGCTGTCTAAAAAACCTGTTTGGTGCAGTTGATTAAAGTTTGCAGATAAATCCCTGCCGCTTACCTGCTCCGCTATTTTCTTAAGATCATCCGGTTGCGGATGTTTAAAGCTGTATGTTTTAAAATACTGCTGCATAATATTGTGCATCGTTGGCGCACCAACTGTTTGCTCAATGCGTCCCATCCAGTCGGCAGTTTTTTCATAAACGACTGCACCGTAGTTGGCATAACTGTAGGCTTCACTGGTAATATCAATAGGCTGGTCTTTTTTCAGCGTGATCAAATTGTTCAAAAGAAAATGCGCACCGTCGCCATTAAGCCCGGAAGTATTAAGCGTGAGTTTTTTTCTTTTCTCCGCATCAGGATAATACAACTGCCTGTACTTTCTTTCAAAATAAGTATTAATGCCTTCATCCATCCAGCCATGATCGCGTTCATTGGTTGATAAAATCGCCTCTAACCAGTTGTGGCCAATTTCATGTGCAATGGTTGCGTCTAGTTCCATTTCGGTTTCTTCGCACATCAGCGTAATCATCGGGTATTCCATGCTCGTTACATAGACAAGTTCCCTGGGGCAGGAAACTACATTTACGTTTGGGTATGGATAATCCCCCAACTGGCTGCTATAAAAACGTACTGCTTTTTTTATAAACTTCATGCTGTTTGCATACAGGTCTGCATTTTCCGGTAGTATGTAACAGGATGCAATTACGGTATGGGTTGCCAACTGAATGGTATCTGTTTTTACAATAAAACTTTTATCTGCAAACCAGGCAAAGTCATTCACATTTTCTGCGCTGTAATGCAGTGTTTGCTCTTTTCTTGATGATGGCGGAACGATATTTTCTTCCACTGTTTTCTTTGGAAAAAATGGCTTGCTCTTCTTTGCAACAACAACATCAGTTTGCTTTTTTGGAGCAGCCGCCACACTTTCTTCTTTGCCCTGCAACACGCCTGTAGCGCCCACTTTATAATTCGCAGGCAGCGTTATATTCACCTTGTAATTTCCAAAGTCATTGTAATATTCCCCCTGGTCTACATAAGGCATCTGGTGCCATCCATCTTTATCATACAGGGCAGCTTTCGGGTACCATTGCGTTACCTGGTACGACTGACCTGCATGGCCTCCACGCGAAAAATTATATGGCAGTTTTACATGAAACGGCGTAGTAATTAAAGCGGATGCATGCGGTGCCAAAGGCTGCGGTAGTTGCAGTTTAATAATATCAATATGCTGCGCATCTTCTTCAATAACAGCGGTTGTATTATTTACTTTAAAATCGAGTTGATTAATATAACCCCGTTTGTCTTCATCCGAAAAATAAAAATCGGTGCGGTCATTTTTCAGCAACTGTTCGCTGAAAGTGGTTCGGTCATTCTTATATGCATTCTCCCAAAGGTGCACATAAATAAATCGCAGCGTATCTGGCGAATTGTTCATGTATTCCATCCGCTCAAAACCGGTAAGCTCATGCGTTTCATCGTTCAGCGAAACATCAATGGTATAATTCACCTGCTGTTGCCAGTAAGCCTGCTGACCAAAGGCCGTTGTACCCATCCCAAAAAACAGAACCATCCATGCAAATATTCTCACAAACAAATTCATTTAATTTTTTTTGAAGATACTAAAGTAGCGGTAAACATTTATACTGGTAAAATTTTTATGAACCCAGCTGCGGTTTTTCATGGCATCGTCTCTTGCGTCGCACTCTTGTACGGTTGGAATATGAATGAGCTTTTATCGCAGCGAAGATCGAAGGGGATTAGACTATTTATTTAAATTCATTCAAGAGCTGTTCAACTTCTATTTTCAGAACAGGAATATACTTTATAACGATACTCCAGATAATATCATCGGATACTGAATCGTAACCGTGAATAATCCTGTTTCTTGTATCGACAATTTTTCTTGAATTCGAAATATTAATATCTGGTTCTCTAGCCAATATCCTGTTCAATGCCTCACCAATTATTTCAATATTTCTTTCAACTGCCCTTTTAGTGCGGGTGTCTTTTTGATATGCTGAAAATTCTTTGGGCCTGTCAGCGAAGAAACTATCTATCTCATCGATAGATTTTAGAATATCATATAGCCAGGTCTTAATATCAATGTCCATAAACAAGTTTTCTTTTACCTGAGACAGCTTCAAGGAAGTAAGGGTTCTTAATGGCTTTTTCTTCTAAAAGGTCAATATCCCGGTGCAAAATATCCTGAAGGGAAAATTTAAAGTCGTAGTAATTATCTGCGTATGAACTTGCGTCAACAGGCTCAAAATTCACAATAAAATCAACGTCGCTTTCTTCATTGAACCTGTTGGTAAGCACAGAGCCAAAAGCATACAGTCTTTTTACTTTGTGCGCAGCACAAAGTTTTGAAATATCTTTTAAATATTTTTCAATCTCATCCATAAAGCAAATTTAAAAGAAATTATATTGATGTTACCTGGCAATAAAGTTTTTGGCCTTACTTCTTGAGGGTCGCACTCTTATACGATTGGATTATGAATGAGCTTTTAACGTAGCGTAGATTGTAGCGGATTGATTATGGTCAGGCGACCAACATTGGTATAGCTTAGAACTGAGCAGACAATACACTTAAAATTTATCGGAAACTGATTGTATCATTTTAAAACTTTAGTATAGTTTTGAGGTCGCCGTCCATTAAAAGATTGTATCAAATTTAAAACTACTTCAATATGATAAATTTCTATTCCTTCCCAATGACATTTGCTTTTTTGACAATTTTCTTTAACTCATTTTCTCAAGAAATAAAAATCAGTGCTGAATTAAAGAATATTAAAGATGTCTTTGGTTTAGCAAATTCCAATAGAATAAATTGGGAACTTTATGGAAAATTTCATCACCAAGAATATAAACCCGTAGAAGCTGAAAATGTTATTGAGGATATTGACAAATATCTCTCTAAAATACCAACAACTAATGAACAAAATGGCGAAACAAAAGAATTCAATTTAATCAAAAAATATAGAAATAATTTTGATACCACTTTTCGAAGACTTCAATTTTTAGGTAGTGATCAGTTGGGAGAGTTTATTTACGACAAAGGACGTAGAATCCCTGTACATTTTGGGCTTTACGGCGATACTGCTTTATCGGTAATTATATCAGATGCATTCATTGATAACATTTATAATACCTTGCAATTAACATCAAAACAACGAGCAAGTAAAGTTGTAACGACATACATTTTACCATCCCTTAAAGCATTTGCGCTAAGTTTTACAAATAAGGAAATAAAATATTTTGGAATGACTTGTTTATATGGCAGTAAGGATTTTTCCGATGAAGGTACAATTGCAATCAAAGCGGAATTTGTTGGTTTTATTGCTCCCTGTAATTTGATTAGAAAATATGTTTCAGGAGATTTAACAGAAGATGAATTAGTAGATGAATCTGATGTGTATGTATGTGATAGAGATATGGTTACAGACATTAAAAAAATAAAGATTGTAATCGAATAAAAACTATGCCTAACAAAAAAGCTGTGTTTCTATTTGGATCTGGTGCAGTCTTAGATTGGGGTGCGCCACAAACAATTTGCAATAGAGATAAGTTAACATTTATACCCGAACATGGCTCGGACGAGATAAAAAATCGAGTTTGCTGTCTTACGCATTTAATAACAGCTACGGGGTTTTATGGAAAGGATGGCGAACG
>JANXWM010000384.1 GCA_025351145.1 Chitinophagaceae bacterium | reverse complement strand
TTTCAATATCGCCGCAACCAACAATACAGCACCTTCCCCAGCCTCTTGCCACAAGGGCTGCATGAGAAGTCATGCCACCTTTGGTGGTTAAAATTGCCTGAGATTTATGCATGCCGTTCACATCTTCAGGAGATGTTTCTTCGCGAACCAGTATCACCTGTTCGCCACGGTGCGCCCATTCTACAGCTTCCTCTGAAGTAAACACTACACGCCCTTTTGCACCACCGGGGCCTGCCGGTAAACCTTTTGCAATGGGCTTTGTAATTTGTTCAACTTTAGGATCGAGCATAGGCAATAAGAGTTCTACCAATTGGTTTGGCCCTACCCGCATGATAGCTGTTTTGGCATCAATCATTTTTTCTGTACACATCTCTGTCGCCATGCGCACGGCAGCTATGCCATTGCGTTTGCCCACGCGGCATTGCAGCATATAGAGTGTCCCTTTTTCAATGGTAAACTCAATGTCCTGCATGTCTTTGTAATGCTTTTCTAAACGCAACTGGTATTGAAATAATTCTTTGTACAATTTGGGCATCAGCTTTTCAAGAGATGGCAAATGCTTGCTTTGCGCATTCATTGAATATTCGTTTACCGGTGCAGGTGTTCTTATACCGGCCACAACATCTTCGCCCTGTGCATTAACAAGATACTCGCCATAGAATTTATTTTCTCCGGTGCCGGGGTTCCTGGTAAAAGCAACACCTGTTGCACTATCATTACCCATATTGCCAAAAACCATGGCCTGCACATTTACCGCTGTTCCCCAGTCGTCGGGGATTTTTTCAATGCGGCGATATTCAATAGCACGCTTGCCATTCCAGCTGCTGAATACAGCGCCAATGCTGCCCCAAAGCTGTTCAAACGGATCATCCGGGAATGGTGTACCCAAAACCTTTTTTACTGTGGCTTTAAAATCTTTTACCAGTGCTTTAAGTTCGGGAACAGTTAAGTCTGTATCTGATGTATATCCCTGTTTATGTTTGATGGCTTCCAGTTTTTCGTCGAGCACTTTTCTTATACCCTTTCCTTTTTTTGGTTCTGTGCCGTTGCCCTTTTCCATTACCACATCGGCATACATCATAATGAGCCTTCTGTAAGCATCGTAAGCAAAACGTTCATCACCGGATTGTTTAATAAGGCCTTTTACGGTTTGTTCATTAAGCCCAATATCGAGTACGGTTTCCATCATGCCCGGCATAGAACGCCTCGCACCGGAACGAACGGAAACAAGTAAAGGGTCGTTTGCATCACCAAATTTTTTGCCCATGATTTTTTCTACTTCAGTTAATGCAGTGTGTAACTGGGTTTTTAAAACAGCAGGGTATGTTTTTTTATGATCGTAATAATAAGTGCAAACTTCTGTGGTAATTGTAAAGCCCGGAGGTACGGGCAATTTAAGTTTTGGATGACCTGCCATTTCTGCGAGATTGGCTCCTTTGCCACCGAGCAGATTTTTCATTGATTCATTTCCGTCGGCTTTTCCTGCGCCAAAAAAATAGACATACCTGGCGGCTTTGTTATTTTGTTTCATGTTATTTTTTATTTTCCCGGGTAAATGTATGGTTGTAGATGCAGGTGCATAATTAGGCAATGATAAAAATGAAACCATTGACGAAAATCATATTTTGGGTTGATTATGGTCATTTTAAAAGCTACTTCTTTATGAATAAACCCCGATTTTGCAGTTGGGTGTATTGGCTGTTAAAAGCTCAGTTATATTCTGCAGTACAAGTGTCTCGCCACTGCGCATAAGCGCAAGCTAATTTTATTTATGCATCGTTCAAATTCAATGGCTGTATGCTCATTGCCGCTTGGCATTGTCCCTGCAACGGCGCTGCACCCACTTCTTTGCTGCGATATGGCTTGCGCCATCGCAGCAATTCCGGCTTTTGCCGGAACCGAACCGGCTGAGGCGCCTTATGCAGGGACGGGTATTATAACGCACGATGGAAACGGCAGTATAAAATCCTGGAAACCATCCACAGATCTATGTTTCAGCTTATAATACTAAATTTTAGCTTTACGCTAATGCGCCACGGCGGGAAGGAACGATTCTATAAAAAACCAATGCTGGTACCATAAAAACTAAAACCAATTTCTAAGAAGCTGTCTAAAAACAGTTTTACTGATTGTATATAGGCCAAAAGCTGCCATCTGTATAAATGATAAAGTGATTGCGACGCAAGGGACGATGCTATAAAAAACAATTGCTGGTACCATAAACTAAAACCAATTTCTAAATGATATTATTTATTACAGAACTTGCAGAGAAAAAAAAAGTTTTACTATTTTTAAGAGCTCTTTAAAAAGTGAAGCGTAATTTAATTTTATATAGTTCGTTAATACTTCTTTTATAAAAACAAAACAAACAGTAAGTTATGGCAACAGCAACAAAGGCCTACGCAGCTCAAACAAACAAATCACCAATGGAGCCATGGAATTTTGACAGACGTGAACCCAACCCTCACGATGTGCAATTTGACATTCTCTTTTGCGGTGTTTGCCACAGCGACCTGCACCAGGTAAGGGACGAATGGTTTCCCGGTATGTTCCCTATGGTTCCCGGTCACGAAATTGTGGGCCGTGTTACCAGTGTGGGCAATCATGTAAAGAAATATAAAGTGGGCGACCTTGTGGGCGTTGGCTGCATGGTAGACTCTTGCCGCACCTGCGAAAACTGCCAGGATGGGCTTGAACAATATTGCATTAATGGAAGTTCACAAACCTACAATAGTGTGGAGCAGGACAAGAAAACGCCTACCTATGGCGGCTACTCCAATATTATGGTTTGTCATGAAGATTTTGTATTAAGTATCTCTGAAAAATTAGACCTCGCGGCAGTAGCTCCATTGCTTTGCGCAGGCATTACCACTTACTCACCCATGCGCCACTGGAAAGTTGGCAAAGGTCATAAAGTAGCCGTGCTTGGTTTAGGCGGCCTTGGCCACATGGCTGTAAAATTCGCCGTTTCATTTGGTGCAGAAGTTACCATGCTTAGTACATCACCATCCAAGCAGGCAGATGCTGAAAGGCTTGGTGCGCACCATTTTGTGTTAACAAGCGATAAAGAACAACTGGCTGCTGTGCGCAACAGTTTTCATTTTATTATCGACACCGTTTCTGCTCCGCACGATTACAATACTTATCTCGGGTTATTAAAAACAAATGGCATCCAGATATGTGTAGGTGTGCCGCCAAGCCCCATAGAATTATATGGTTTCAGTTTGCTTGGCAACCGCAGAAGCATTGCAGGTTCAGCCATAGGCGGTATTCCTGAAACCCAGGAAATGCTCGACTATTGCGCCGAACATAATATTGTTTCAGACATTGAACTGATCGATATCAAAGACATCAATACAGCCTACGAAAGAATGCTGAAAGGTGATGTGCGTTACCGTTTTGTAATTGATATGGCAACGTTGTAATACAAGCTATTGCACTATTCAAAGCACAACCGTAAAGTTGTGCTTTGTTATTTTTATGTAGCCGGCTTTTGTAATACTATGTAGCATCCTTGCGTCGCACTCTTGTACGTTCGTATTATATATTGAGCTTTTACCGAAGTCTCCCAGCAACGGCGGCGTTGCGTTATGTTGTATTACAACTTGTGTACAATGCGTACCTTCAAAAGAGCAAAAGCCCAAAGCAGCGATACCCATCTACGCAGTGATTTATTGATCCTATCGAAGTCTGGTACTGTTATTCGCTTTAAGTTTTCTACTGGTTGCCGGAAGCCGT
>JANXWM010000360.1 GCA_025351145.1 Chitinophagaceae bacterium | reverse complement strand
CATCCGCCCTTTCAAATTGACGGAAATTTTGGTGGTACAGCCGGCATGTGTGAGATGCTGCTTCAAAGCCAGCTTGGCGAAATACAACTGCTGCCCGCATTACCCGATGCGTGGAAAGAAGGGCAGGTAAAAGGTTTGCGGGCAAGGGGCCCTTTTGAAGTAAGTATTAACTGGAAGAACCACACGTTAACAAGTGCTACGGTAAAAGCTATCACAGGTGGCCCCTGTACATTACGAACAGGCAGACCAGTAAAGGTGGAAGGCATCTTTGCAAAAGCGCAACTTACAAAGAACGGATATGTACTCATGTTCACTACGCAGGCTGGAAAAACATATCATGTTTCTGCGCTATAGTTGGTGGTTAATTTTATAAAATAATCATGTTGAATTTTAATGGCAATTTTGAGCCAGACTGAAGAATTATTATGAAGCTTTACTCCCCGCCATGGCGGGGCTCTTGTACTTTAGGATTCTTTATGGGGCTTTTATCGCCGGGTAGATTTTTCAAGACGATCATTTTTAGCCGGAAGACTAAACACAAAAGCTATCTATATAATATTATTCATTTAACCTTGATTTTGCAGTTGGGTGTACTGGCTGTTGAAAGTCGCCAAATGTTATACTGTACAAGTGTGCGACGCAAGGAACGATGCCCAAAGAACCGTTGTTTGGCTCAAAAAAAATCTACTCAAAATTTGGGTTTAAGTGCTGCTAATAGGGAACATTATTCTCTTATTGTAGAATTTTTTATACTAACCTGTCTTTGTAAAACCCTGTTCTTTATGGTATAGATGATTGGTGTAGTTATTGTTTTCGTAAAGAGACAGATTTATAGTCAGCAATTGATAAGTGGATTCTATTCATAAATTTAAAAATAAGCTCATGAAAAAATTAATCAGGTTAGCCAATTACAAAACTTTTTTTTCAACAGTGTTGCTCAGTTTTACGCAACTCTTTGTTAATGCACAGGACAAGGTGATTACCACCACTACACGTACTGAAACCTATTGGTATACGGAACCATGGGTTTGGGTAACAGGAGGTATTGTTGTAGTAATATTACTTGCAGTTATTTTAAGTGGCAGGAATAAAACAACCATCATTGAGAAAACCA
Source organism: Chitinophagaceae bacterium (assembly GCA_025351145.1). GTDB lineage: Bacteria > Bacteroidota > Bacteroidia > Chitinophagales > Chitinophagaceae > Limnovirga. Next base: position 1,243 of record JANXWM010000360.1, on the reverse strand, counting down.
CAAGAAATATAGAATAATTGAGCGCAATTAATTTTTATGAATCGTTGCATTAATAGCAGGTATTCTAAATTATTTCGCTTAAAAAAAGCAATTTATGCCATACATTAAAACTTCACATCAAAATGCATCGGAGGCCAATCTTTATTATGAAGATTTGGGATCGGGCAAGCCTGTTATATTGATTCACGGATGGCCCTCCTCGCATGAAATGTGGGAATACCAGTTAAATGAATTACCGCGCAATGGTATAAGGTGTATTGCTTACGATCGCCGGGGATTTGGCAAATCCTGCAAAACCTGGGATGGCTATGATTATAATTCCCTCGCTGCAGATCTTAAAACTATTATTGACGAACTGGACTTGAAAAATGTAACGCTTGTTGGCTTCTCAATGGGTGGTGGTGAAGTAATTCGCTATCTAACCAACTATGGAAAAGAAAGAATAAGTAAAGCAGTATTAATTAGCAGTATTATTCCGTTTATGCTTAAAACTGAAGACAACCCTGACGGAATAGACAAAATGATGTTTGATAAATTTTATAGTGACATAGAAGATGACAGACCTGCGTTTTTAACGGGTTTCGGAAAACAGTTTTTTGGCGAAAATTTTATGAACCACCCGGTAAGCCAGCACTTTTTAGACTGGGCCCACATGCTTACACTGCAGGGTTCTTCAAGGGCTACACTGGAATGCTTAAGATCCTTTTCTGAAACCGATTTTAGGAATGAACTGCTTAATCTTGTTCTGCCTTTCCTTATCATTCATGGCGATGAAGACAAAACTGTACCTATAGAATTATCCAGTAAAAAAACATCGCTGTTGTTACAAAATGCAGTTTATAAAATTTACGAAAATGCACCGCATGGATTATTCTACACAGAAAAGAACAAGCTCAATGCAGACCTGGTTAGTTTTATTGTTTAAATAATTTTATAGGTGGCAATAGATGTTTTGAACCGAGCAAGTAAATCTATAATCTAGCTTTAATTGCGTCGCACTCTTGTACTGCAACAATTTCGTTGAGCTTTAGAAAGCAGGTTTGCAATAAAAAACTTTCTTTACCAGGTTTACTGCTTTTCCTTTTTTTATTTAAATTACCGGTATAATTTTTATCATCCTTTAAAAAATTTTTATGCAAAACTGGCTGAGAACTTTAATTGCAGGTTACGCATCTTATAAGTGGGGCGGTGGTTGTTTAGGAACGATTGTTGTTTTCGTTATTATCTATTATGCGCTGGGCCA
>JANXWM010000328.1 GCA_025351145.1 Chitinophagaceae bacterium | reverse complement strand
GGATGCTTCCTGTTAAAGATAGCTGGCTGGCTAAAAGAATTAAGTTTCCGCAAACAGCTTAAGAGCACACTAATTTGTTACCATAGAAAAAGGCATTGAAAACCCAATACCAATAAGGCTTTTCAATTGCAAGCCGGGGCTATCACCATTCTTGCCAAAAAGCTTTACATCATCGTCATAAATAAGGTCAAGGTTGTAAGTAGCCGATAAATATTTATTGATCTTAAAGTTGAAAAAGTTGGTAAAGTACATATCCACGTTTCCGGGTTTATTGCCATAATCTGTAAACAGGTCCATCTTTCCTTTATAGGCTACATTTTTAAAAAGCGGTGAGTGAAAATTAATGGAAGCAAATGCACCTACCTGGTTTATTCTGTGCTTACCCGCAGGCACACCGTACAAATCTTTCGATATAAGCCGGTTACTCGCAACAATCGTCATACGCTCTGTAAGAGGAGACATGAACAGTGAAAAGTTTTTAAATGGTTTATAATCAAACCCTGCAGCTAAAAAAAGATAAGCAGGCGAAAGCAATGTGGAGTTTAGTGTGCCACTATCATTAATGTAAGTAGAGCCATCAAAAAACTGGGTGCGAAAATTAAAGAGTGCCGATAAATATATTTTATTGCTGCTGTCGATGCTGTAACCATATTTCGATAACAGATCAAACCTATCGTCGTTTTTGCGGGTGCCTAAACTCGTGGTTTTTATAAAGCCAAAATTAAAATCCAGGCTATTGTCCCATTTGTACTTAACACCTTTGTTCAGCAAAAAATAATTCACGTAAGCAGTTGCGGCAAGAGTAAAATTATCACCACCGGCGGCCCAGTTACTAAGTGAACCTTGTGCAAAATTCAGGTTGGCCATGCCGCCACGTTTCCATTTCCATGTGGCTGTATCATTAGCGTCTTTTTTTACCACCCTAAAAAGTTCAGTGGGCAAAACTTTTACAGGAATATCATCCTGTGCTTTAACAGCAACTTTAAAACAAATCAATATCAGCAACAACAGGGTTTGTTTACTCATGTGCTTTTTTTAAAAGTTTATGATAAAAAAAATGATATTGGCCCAACTTAAGAATCATGAATGACGCTTCTCTTGCGTCGCACTCTTGTACATTCGGTAATTCTATTGAGCTGCTTTAGTGCTGTCTCGTTTTTTTGACTTAGGCATTATTAATTTCCGTAAACCATTAAAGAATATAGCCTTTTTATATTGCACAAACCTCAACTTTTAACAGCTTTTTTCGTTTATCCGTTTTTCAAAAAGGATGCGGCAAATTTAGACAGCCAGCTTTTAAAAAATGTTAATTATCTGTCAAACAGTCAGTACAGTTATTTTTAATTATTTTTGCAGGCTTAATAAAAATATTTAAAGAACATCAATTAGTATTAGTGCTGGTTAAGATCATTTTTTGTATTGAAAAAGTTGAATAAAGTTCCGAACGTACAAGAGTGCGACGCAACGGACGCTAAAAATTGGTTCCTGGCCTGGCTCAAAAAATTACTATTCAAAAACTGACATATTATAAAACCGACCGCGAATGGAAATACTGGAATTAACTTCGAAAGTACATAACGAAACCCGCCAGGGCGAAGCATTTGCGCCGTTTGCAATTGACGAAAACCAATACAAAAAAAAGTTTTACATAGAAAGCTATGGCTGCGCCATGAACTTTAGCGACAGTGAAATTGTTGCTTCCATTCTTAACACAGAAGGTTTTGGCGCAACTAAAAACTGCGAAGATGCAGACCTTATTTTCGTGAACACCTGTTCCATTCGTGAGAAGGCCGAACAAACAGTGCGTAAGCGGTTAACCGAATTTAGAAAGTTAAAGCAAGCCAGGCCGGGAATGCTTGTAGGCGTTTTAGGCTGTATGGCCGAGCGGTTGAAAACAAAATTATTAGAAGAAGAAAAATTGGTTGATTTAGTGGTGGGCCCCGATGCCTACCGTAGTTTGCCCAATTTAATTGAAGAAGCAGGAAGTGGCCAGAAAGCGGTAAACGTAATGCTGAGCCGCGATGAAACTTATGCCGATATTTCGCCGGTACGTTTGCAGAGCAACGGCGTAAATGCATTTATATCCATCATGCGTGGGTGCAATAACATGTGCAGTTTTTGCGTGGTTCCTTTTACCCGTGGCCGCGAACGCAGCCGGGATGCCTATTCCATTGTAAACGAAGCACAGGATTTATTCGACAGGGGCTTTAAAGATGTAACTCTCCTGGGTCAAAATGTAGATAGTTATTATTGGGTTGATGAAGTAAAAGACGAGACAGTTACGTTTGCTAAATTATTAGAAAAGGTTGCGCTTGTTAGCCCGGAATTAAGGGTTCGTTTCAGCACTTCGCATCCAAAAGATATTACAGAGGAAGTACTGCATACGATTGTCAAGTACGAAAATATCTGCAACTATATCCATCTGCCGGTACAAAGCGGCAGCACACGCATATTGCAACTGATGAACCGTACTTATACCCGGGAATGGTATATGGCAAAAGTTGACCAGATAAAAAAGATCATCCCTGATTGTGGCATCAGCTCAGATTTTATAACCGGTTTTTGTACCGAAACAGAAGAAGACCATCAGGAAACAATGAGCATTATGGAATACAGCGGCTACGATTTAAGCTATATGTATTTTTACAG
>JANXWM010000302.1 GCA_025351145.1 Chitinophagaceae bacterium | reverse complement strand
TTAGATTTATAAAAATCAATATCCATAGCTTTAAAACGGGTGCCATGACTGGCCAATCTAAGTTTGTATTCATCCCAGCTTCTGCCTGCAACAGGCGACCAGCCGATCTCTGCGTATCCCGGCAAACGCGGAAAAACCATGTATTCAATATCGTTCATATTGGTGATGGTTTCTGTCCACAATGGCGCTTCAACACCGAGAACATTTTCTTTTGCAATACCGGGAACCAGCGTTGCAGGATCCCATATATAGGCACTGTCAACTTCAATATAAGCCGCCCAGTGAAGACCAAGCCTTGATGTAGAATCGTACTGCATATCGAGGTATGCTTTGGCTGCGGGCGACATAATTATTTTAGCTCCTTTCTTTACCGCTTCTTTTGAGTTTTCTGCATCGGCCCAATACTGCGCAACTGTGTTTGGCTGCAAAGTAGAGAGCGCAATTTCATCCCAGCCTATTACCTGTTTGCCATGCGATTTAACGATCTCCTGCACCCTGCTTTCAAACGGAATATAATCTTCTTTACTTGTAGCATGGCTTTCATCTCCGCCAATATGCAGGTATGGGCCGGGGGTTATTTCACTTAATTCACGAACCACATCATCAATGAACTTATAGGTAATATCTTTCTTTGTGCACAGCGTGCTAAAGCCCACATCTGTACCCGAATACAACTGAGTAGCCGTATCGTTGCAGTTAAGTTCAGGATACGATGCCAGTGCAGCGTTTGTGTGGCCCGGCATATCAATTTCGGGAATAACTGTAATGTAGCGGTCCTCCGCATATTTTACAATGTCCTTGTATTGTTCCTGTGTATAAAAACCGCCTTTACCTCCACCCACTTCTGTGCTGCCGCCATGTGCAGTAAGATTGGGCCACGATTTAATTTCAATGCGCCAGCCCTGGTCATCCGAAAGGTGCAGGTGCATGATATTCATTTTATAATAGGCAATTAAATCTATGTAACGTTTTACATCGTCTACCCCAAAAAAGTGGCGGCCAACATCGAGCATGCTGCCACGGTAAGCATAAGATGGATAATCGCGAATGGTACAAGTAGAAATTTCCCACGGCCCTTGCTGCACGGATGAAGATTCAATTTTTGCAGGCAGTAACTGACGGATAGTTTGTACAGCACGAAATAAACCTGCAGGCTTATTTGCAGTTACTTTTAGCAGCTCTTTGGTAACGGTGATTTCGTAACCTTCTTCACCTAATGTGCTGTCATTTCCGGTAACAGCTAAATAAATATTCCCGGCTTTTGCAGTGTCTTTATTAGCAGAAACATTTAAAGTAAACCCTGTTGCTGGTTTTAGTTTATCTGCAAGGTACTGCCCAATGCGCAGTGGTTCTGCAGAGTCGCCTTCTACATAAATCGCTGTTGCGTTTGTTAACGCAAACACGCCACCCGTTTGCGTTACAGAGACTGGTTTGGGTATAAGGTTTTCTATGGGAACATCTTTCCGTGCTTCAGGTCCTTTACAGGATACCATTGCAAAAACTGAAAGAATAACGACTGAATAAAAGCTTTTTAGGTTCATATGCAAGTGTTGTTTTATAGAGCCGAAGATATTGAAATAATGACCAACTATTTTACAACACTCTTCCTTAGCTTATATGAAAAGAATTTTGAGCCGGGCAGAAGTTTTTTATGGCATCGGCTCTTGCGTCGCACACTTGTACAGTGGGAATATTGTTGAGCTTTACCGAAGCGAATATTTTAACCGCAGAGATGCTAAGACGCAGAGGTTAATTCAAATTTCTTAGCGTCCCTCCGTCTCTGCGGTTTGTATTTTTCTGTTCATTAATGATCCAACCGTACAAGAGTGCGACGCAAATGAGTTTATCCCAAACCTTGTCAGGTCTTGAAAACTAATGTGGAATTTAATATCGGCTGTGCAGGACATTTTTGTGGCTGTGTAGGAGTTTAAGACCGTTGTGCAGGACATTTTTGTGACTGTGCAGCAGTTAGCTACTTTGCAATTATATGGGTATGCGGTAGTGAGGACACGTACGGGGCATTGGTTTCACTTACTATCTTTTTTTATATCCTGGCTGCTTACCCATTGGTACGGATATTTCAATATTGTTCTTGTGTGTATTTTTTTTCTGAGTTGGTTCGAGAATGTGCATATAGTCAAACAAAGCCTTTAGACTGCTATCCTCATTTTCCCTTTTTTTGATTTGTGGCTTTTTAAAATCATACTCTGGATACGCTTCGATAAATTTCTGAATTGCAAATTGTTCTTTTTCCAAAACCCTCGTTTCCATTCTATCAAGAATTGACTTTAAATTAGTAGTCCCATCAATTATTGATTTGATATATGGAATATTTAGGGAAGTCAAAATATAGATTTGGAATTTTTCTACTTGTATTTCTTTTAGGTTATCTTTTTTTTCTTCATTTAAAGAGTGAAATATTTTGTGAATTAAAAAATAAGAAATACTTGTTGGTGACTTATTTGAAGATAGTTCTTCTAATAAAAATTCATATCGAAAGTTATAATTATCAAATCTAAATACTATTTGAATTTTTGAATTTCTTTTTGTGATTTTTTTAAGACTAAATGGCTCATAGATAAATTGCGCTGCCATGCAAATAATCTGTAAAAATGAATACTTGTGTTTATGAATAAACTCCTTACTAAAACTTCTATCGTAAATTTCAACCTCCTTGAATAATTTTTTTTGAGTCTTAAAAATTTTAAATGATACGTTATAAATTATGGGATACATATCTATGAAAATTGTATATTATCTTAAACCGGTTTTTGAATTGTCTTGTCTTTGTTAAAATTGTCTCCAACAAAGATTCGCATAGAATATCCAACAGTATAAGAGTACGACGCAATCTCGTTTAAAACGAGACCATGAAAAACAAATGCCGGGTTCATCCTTCGACACCGTTCAGGCTACTTCAATATCCCCCTACCCTTCCATATCTTCTTTCTCCTTCAATCCTTTTATAAGGTCGAGCGATTCGGCAATAATATTTACGCCGCCACCTTACCATTACCGCTCTTTACTGCATTCCTCAACTCATCCCGCAAAAAACCTTTCAGGCTTAAATCTTCATCCAGCAAAGGCCAATGCACCCCTGTACCCTCACCAACCAGTTCATATTGCTGCAATAATTCTTTACCCGCGGGAGCCAATAATTTATAAGAAGACAGGCGCTGATGCAAAACTGCTTTTGTGTTTAAAATAATCAGCATCACATCCAGTTCAGGATGAAAATCTATTGCCTCTATGCGAAGCCCTTCTTCATATATCAGCTTTTCAATTGTATCGTAATTATTGGTTAAAGTGTTCATTCCATTTATTTATAAAGGTTGCGAAATTGATTTCAATTATTTCCATTATATCTTTTTGTTCTGCACTGGTAAAACCGTACATATATGCTATCGCAATAACAGGTACTAACCATACTTTGCCATCTCCATTTCCTTTTGTAACATGTATATGTGCAGGTTCATTATTTTCATTGCTGTAAAAAAAATACCTGAACCCGTTTATTAATAGAACATTTGGCATTGCAGTACAAATTTAGTTTTATTTATGGCTCCATCAACTTCAGAACTTTGGGTTATTGGAACAGAACACCAGAGGACATAGACCAACAGCATTCGTTTTAATCTGTGCTTCGGTAAAGCTCAATTAATAATCCAACCGTACAAGAGTGCGACGCAAGAGGCGATGTCATGAAAAACAAATGTCTGGCCCATCCTCCTATCCTTCCGTATCTTCTTTCTCTTTTAACCCTTTTATTAAATCTAAAGCTTCGGCAACTACATCGCACATAATGGTTACAAGTGAACCGGGTTTGGCAGTATTGTAAGCATGCATAATCGCTTCTTTCTCGTTGTAAATAATGGTTACAGGGATTTCTTTGGTCTTTGTTTCGTTAAGGCCTTCTACCAGCAGGTTTACAATTTCTTCGGCGGTGCGGCCACGCAGGTTTTTATCCTGGCGAATGATGATTTCATCAAAACATTTTGCAGAGATGCGGCCAAGGTCTCTGATGTCTTCATCTCTCCTGTCGCCTGTTCCACTAATGATACCAACCTTTGGTGTACCATCCATTTTGCTTACAAAATCGCAGAGCAGTTCGAGGCCGGCGGGGTTATGTGCAAAGTCGACTAAGAATTTAAAATGGTTGAATTCGAATAAATTTAGACGTCCCGGTGTTTGCGTGGCAGACGGCACAAAAGTGCCGAGTGCACTTCGTATATCTTCAATGGAAATATCTTTAAATAAATAAGTGGCGAGCACCGCAGGCAGTGTGTTCATGATATTGTGTAATGCTTTGCCACCGTAGGTTATAGGTATATCAGTAACTTTGGCAACACGTATTTTCCAGGTGCCTTTCATGATGGTTACATACCCGTTTTCATATACGGCTGCATAACCACCTTCGGCACAATGCGCTTTTATATGCGGGTTATTTTCATCCATACTAAAGTAGGCAACATTGCATTCAAGGCCTTTATGCATTTGATATACCA
>JANXWM010000290.1 GCA_025351145.1 Chitinophagaceae bacterium | reverse complement strand
TGCATTACCCTAAAAAATGATTCAGGTTTATACGTAAAAAAATCACCAAACAAAGTAATGCCGGCATTAGCAATCACAATATCTAACTGACCAAATTGGGCTGCTGCGGCATCTACCATTTGCTGAATAAAAGTTGTATCGCTGGAATCACCTGCAAGTGATAAACAATTACCACCGCTTTCTTCTGTAATAAGTTTTACGGCATGATCTGCCAGTATTTGGTCAATATCATTTAGTATAACATTTGCACCTTCCTTCACAAGCTGCCGGCATATCTCAAAGCCAATGCCCTGGCCCGCTCCGGTTACTATGGCTGTTTTGTTTTTAAAACTCATAACAATCGTTTTGTAAAATTATACAACAGTATTTTATATGAACCAATCTTCATTGCTGCTATGAATCTTCACTTGCGTCGCACTCTTGTACATTCGGTTATCAATTAAGCATTGTGCAAAGTAATCAACAGTGCAGCCTTCAAAATCCGCACATCTGCACATTCACTCATCCGCACATCTGCTTAATGCGAATCCCTTGCTACTTCGCTGCCTGAACCACCTTTTAGAAAATCCATATCAGCGCCAAGATGCGCCTGCTCCACATGTGTTTGATACAGATGAACATAACCACGTGTATGCATCTTCTCCCTTTGTTTCCACGCAGCCCTGCGTATGGCTAATTCTTCTTCGGAAACTTCTAATTGCAATGTTCTGTTGTGTGCATCAAGACTAATAATATCTCCATTTTGTACCAGCCCTAAAGTGCCACCCACAGCAGCTTCCGGCGATACATGCAGCACAGTAGTGCCAAAGCCAGTACCGCTCATTCTGCCATCTGATATACGTACCATATCTGTAACACCCTGTTCCAATATTTTTTTAGGCAGCGCCATATTACCCACTTCTGCCATTCCGGGATAACCTTTTGGCCCCACATTTTTTAACACCATAATACTTGTTGCATCAATCTCCAGTAAAGGATCATCAATGCGTGCATGATAGTCTTCAATGTTTTCAAAAACAACAGCTTTACCTGAATGTTTCAATAGTGCCGTACTTGCAGCAGAAGGCTTTATAACCGCTCCATTTGGTGCAAGGTTTCCTTTTACTACAACTATGCCTGATTCTGGTTTAAAAGGTTGCTCCATTGTACTGATCACATTACGATCATACACTTCTGCAGTAGCACAATTTTCACCCATTGTTTTTCCATTTACTGTAATGGCATCATTGTGAATGATGGTCTTCATTTCTTTTATCAACGCAGGCAAACCACCTGAATAATAAAGGTCTTCCATATAGTTTTCACCGGAAGGTTGTATGTTGGCAAGCAATGGAATATGCTGCGAGTATTTATCAAAATCATCAATGTTTAATTCAATACCAATGCGGCCTGCGATGGCCAATAAATGAATTACAAAATTGGTAGAACCACCAATGGCAGCATTCACCATAATGGCATTTTCAAAAGCTTTGCGGGTAAGAATTTTATCAAGCGTTATATCTTCTTTTACCATTTCTACAATGCGTCTTCCAGATAATTGCGACAACACTTTTCGTCTTGCATCTGCTGCTGGTATAGATGCATTGTTGGGCAATGAAAGCCCTAATGCTTCCACCATCACAGCCATTGTAGATGCAGTGCCCATAACCGCGCAATGCCCCTGTGTACGTGCCATACAGGCCTCTGATTCAACAAATTCTTCCGCGGTTATTTGCCCTAATTTATGTGCTGCATCAAAACGCCACACATCAGATGTGCCAATATCTTTTCCCCTCCAATGTCCTTTCAGCATAGGTCCGCCAGAGATAACAAGCGTAGGGATATTTACACTGCATGCACCCATTACAAGTGATGGTGTTGTTTTATCGCAGCTGCAAAGCAATACTACGCCGTCAATTGGATTTGCCCGAATTGATTCTTCCACATCCATGCTCACCAAATTGCGGTACAGCATAGCCGTAGGCTTAATCAATGTTTCACCCAAACTCATTACGGGAAACTCGACAGGGAAACCGCCCGCTTCCAGCACACCTTTTTTTACGGCTTCGGCAAGCTCCCTGAAATGACCGTTGCAGGGAGTTAATTCGCTCCAGGTATTGCAGATGCCGATCACTGGTCTGCCGTCAAACATATCGGGTGGCGTGCCCTGGTTCTTCATCCATGCACGGTATATAAAACCATCTTTTCCTTTGCGTCCAAACCAGTTTTGGCTTCTTAGTTTTTGCGATTCCATAATTCAATATTTTCTTATTCGGTACAAATTATATCAAAAAATCTTTTGAGTCAGCAATATATCAATTATCATCGTTCCTTGCGTCGCACACTTGTACTGAAGAAATTTTATGGAGCTTTTGCATCACAGGTTTCAAAGCGGTTTTATTGCAGTGAGCTTTGGCCTTCGTTTTACGAATACAGCAAACTGTTTATTTGTAATGTTGATTGCACATTGCCAATATATAATCTAACCGTACAAGAGTGCGACGCAAGGGACGGTCATAGCAGTAATACAGTTCGGTCCAATATCGGGCAAAGCCGAAATGCGCTCACTTCAGGCTCATAAAAGCTTTATCAGCCATTCTTTTTTATTCTGTGCTGTTAAAATAAAATGATAGTATTTTTATGAGCCCGGCAACAGGGCGGGTAACTATATAAGCAGATGAAAAAAGTTTTTTGTTTTGGAGAATTGTTATTGCGCATGTCGCCGGCCCTGCATGGCGAATGGATAAAACATGCATCAATGGCCGTACATATTGGTGGCGCAGAACTTAATGCAGCCAATGCTTTGGCCAAATGGCATGTTCCGGTTCAATACTGCAGTGCAGCGCCGGATAATTATTTATCAGGAGAAATAATTGCCAACCTTCAGCAAAAAAATATTGATACTTCGCCCATTATATTTTCGGGCAACAGGATTGGCGCATACTACTTACCGCAAGGCACAGATTTAAAAAATGCAGGTGTAATTTACGACAGGGCGTATTCATCTTTCAGCGAATTAAAACCCGGCACTATTGATTGGGATGATATGCTGAAGGATGCAGGCTGGTTCCATTTCAGTGCCATAAGCCCGGCCTTAAATGAAAATGTAGCAATGGTTTGCAAAGAAGCTTTAATGGCTGCATCAAAAAAAGGATTAACGATTTCTGTTGATTTAAATTACCGTGCAAAGCTTTGGCAGTATGACAAACAGCCGGGTGAAATAATGCCAGAGTTGGTGCAGTATTGCGATTTGATAATGGGCAATATATGGAGTGCCAACAGTTTACTCGGTATAGAACTGGATGCAAACATTCATGATAAAAAAAGCAAAACCGCTTACCTGGATCATGCATCAGCGACTGCAAATGCAATTATGAAACGGTTTTCAAAATGTATTGCGGTTGCCAATACTTTTCGTTTTGATGCGGGTGATGGTATTCAATATTATGCGGCATTGAATGATGCATCGGGCCAATATGTTTCGAAAGAATTTTGTATTGATAAAGTGATAGATAAAGTGGGCAGCGGCGATTGCTTTATGGCAGGACTTATTTATGGTAAGTACAACAAATATCAGCCACAGCAAATTATTGACTTTTCGGCTTCGGCAGCGGTAGGTAAAATGCTGGAGATTGGTGATGCAACAAAACAATCTGTTGATGATATTCAAAAACGTTTAAACGAATTATGACGAACATAGAAAATATAATCAGCATTGTAAAAGAACAGGGCATTATTCCTTTGTTTTATCATGACGATGCAGCGGTGAGTATTGAAGTAGTAAATGCTTTATACCAGGCAGGTGTAAGGGTTGTTGAGTACACCAATCGTGGAAGTAAGGCTTTAGATAATTTTAAAGTATTGCTTGCAACAAGAGCTGAGCAATGGCCCGGACTTTTATTAAGTGTGGGTACAATAAAAACGGCAGAAGCTGCAAACCAATTTATAGCTGCAGGTGCAGATTTTATTATTTGTCCGGGGGTAATTCCTGAAGCTGCGAAAGCTGTGCATGATGCAGGTTTGCTTTGGGTGCCTGGTTGTATGACACCAACAGAAATTATGATTGCGGAACAGCATGGCGCTAAACTGGTAAAATTGTTTCCGGGCAATTTGCTGGGGCCATCTTTTGTAAGTGCAGTGAAAGAGCTTTTTCCTGATTTGCTTTTTATGCCTACGGGTGGCGTAGAAGTGAGTGAGGAAAACATTGGTGCATGGTTCAAGGCTGGTGTTTGTGCAGTGGGGTTGGGCAGTAAAGTAATTAGTAAGGATGTATTGAAAAACAGGGATTATGCAACCATTGCAAGCCTTGCAAAACAGGCACTTACTATTGTGCAATCTGTTAAGAAAATCGAGTGACATGATGGGTGCAAATACTTAACAGCACCGCACGTGCTGAATAGTATTTACTACAGTACAAGAGTGCGACGCAAGAGAAGCATTATAGCAGTAACAGAGTTCGGTTCAAAAATATTCCTTGTCATATTTAACCATTAAAATAAGCGATGCAACAACAAGCCATAGGAAAATTCAGGTGGACAATCTGTGCGCTTATTTTCTTTGCCACCACCATTAATTACCTTGACCGTGCAGTAATCAGCCTGCTGAAATCTGACCTTGAAAAACAGTTTAGCTGGACGGAATCTGACTACTCAAATATTGTTATCGTATTTCAATTGTGCTACGCAATAGGTTTATTGTTTGCGGGAAGACTGATTGATAAAGCGGGCACCAAAATAGGTTATGCCGTTTCCATATTTGCATGGAGCATTGCAGCCATTTGCCATGCATTTGTGAACAGCACTTTTGGCTTTGGAGCAGTAAGAGGCTTTTTAGGAATAACGGAAGCAGGCAACTTTCCTTCGGCTATAAAAACGGTGGCGGAATGGTTCCCTAAAAAAGAGCGGGCATTTGCTACGGGCATCTTTAATTCGGGAACCAATATTGGTGCTATCGTTGCACCACTTACCGTGCCGCTGATTGCCGCGAAGTTGGGCTGGCAATGGGCTTTTATTCTTACCGGTGCCATTGGTTTTATATGGTTTGTTTTGTGGATTGCTTTTTACGAAATTCCGGCAAGGCATAAACGTTTATCGAAAGAAGAATACGATTATATACACAGCGATACCGATGAAGTAAAAGTGAGTGATGAAGTGGCAGGCACAGGAAAAATTTCCTGGTTTAAATTACTGGGCTTTAAACAAACATGGGTATTTGTATTGGGTAAATTTCTTACAGACCCCATCTGGTGGTTTTACCTGTTCTGGCTGCCTGCATTTTTAAAAGCGCAATACGGTTTAACCGGAACTGCAGTGGCTATGCCTGTTGCATTAGTGTACACTATGTCCACCTTTGGAAGTATTATTGGTGGCTGGTTACCGTTATATTTTATTAAGAAAGGATGGGCTGTTTTTCGTGCAAGAAAAACATCGATGTTCATCTATGCATTGTTTGCATTGCCGGTTGTGTTTGCACAATTACTCGGTTCTGTAAACATGTGGCTGGAGGTAATTATTATTGGTGTTGCCACTTCGGGGCACCAGGCATGGAGTGCGAATATTTTTACAACAGTATCGGATATGTTTCCTAAAAAGGCGGTTGGTTCTGTAACTGGCATTGGCGGAATGGCCGGTGCACTGGGAGGTATATTAATTGCCAAGCTTGCCGGTGCTTTGTTTGATCATTATAAAGCGCTGGGCAGTATTGAAACGGGGTATTATATTATGTTTTTTGTTTGCGGCTTTGGTTACCTCATCGCATGGCTGCTGATGCATTTGCTTTCTCCGAAAATGAAAAGGGCAGAAGTGTAGTTACTCATCAATATATCTGTCAGAAATATTGTTTATCACATCGAGCAAAGCGGCATTGTAATTAACCCAGGCATTCAGCTCGGGAATAAATAAATCGGCTGCGGTTTTATCTGCAAAAAGTTTATAATCAAATTTTGGATAGCCATATACAATGTAACCCGGATAATACCATTGCATGCCAAGGGCTTTGGCATATTCCATTTTTAATAACATCAGGTATTTGCCCAAACTGTATTTTTTATAAGCCGGATCATAGAAGTTCATGATGCCGGCAATGCTGCTGCTTCCAAGATCAAAAATGCCTGCCGCAATTAAAACGTTATTGTCCCTTATTTCTATAATCTGCGTATTAAAAATGTTGCTGGTTTGCTCCATGTATATCCAGTGATGAACAGAGTCTGCAGCGTCAAAGTCAATACCAGTCTTGTAAAGCGCATACAATGCTTCCAGTTCAGCGGTTATCTGCAGGTGCTGAATGCTGCTGGTAAACCGCCCGTTAATGGCTTTAATCTTTTGCTGGGTTTTACCAAACGATGCCTTTAAAAGATTATAGCGCAACCAGTACACACGAAAAATAGTATCATCCTTCACGAGATAATTAATGGTAAAAATACCCTGCCCCATACGGTACCAGCCTTTCGACAGGAACGCGTCTAATTGTTCGGCACTAAGGTATTCGGGATAATAAATGCCAGGTTCCGTCATCGGTAAAATTTAGCTGGTTAGTTTTTGTAAAGCTAAATAAAGGAACAGAGATGCATTGAAAGAGCGTAGTATTATTTTGAACCCGGCTGAAGAATATACATGAAGCTTTACTTGCGTCGCACTCTTGTGCGGTTGGATTGTATATTAAGCTTTTACTGCAGCGAAGATTTAAGCGAAGTCTGTTGGTCAGGCGACCAACACCGGCGGCGGATATTACATTTTCAATGTGCCTGCGCTTGATATGATTACATTGATTGTATTTAATTGCGCTTTTGCCGTAATGTTTTCAGGATACTGTTCCAGCACATTTTTATAGATATCTACTGACTCCTTTAAATTTCCGTTTTGCAAATGGCAATAAGCTAAATTACAAAGGGAAATTTCCCTAATTGATTTCCCTGAAGAACTTAGTAATAAGAAAAAACGAAACCTGTCTATCCAGGCTTTTTTGGTGAAATATTCAATATCTTTTTCAATGAAAGGTATGGCATCTTTAAACCTTTGCTGTTTAATAAATTTTATTCCTGTATAAAGAGAACCCGCAATGAATAATATTTTAGATGCCAGGAAAATAAATAAATAGGCCATGAATGCATAAATGAAAAAAAATTTATGGTCAAATTGATAAAATAGAAAGCATAGTAAGCCATAAATAACAATCTTTATAATGAATGCTTGTGTAGCACCTTCATTCCTTACAAATGGTACTTTAGTTTCCATAATTTTATTTTAAAATTTTTTACCTGCTTCAATCTTCGCTTCGGTAAAGCTCAATATATAATCCAACTGTACAAGTGTGTGCTGCTGTCATGCTGTCCTGAATCAAGTTCAGGATTGTTTCAGCATCTCCTGGCAAAACATAATGCAAGAGCACTCCAAGAGACCCTGAAATAAATTCAGGGTGACGTTCAATCTCCGCTGCGGTAAAAAGCTCAATATATAATCCAACCGCACAAGAGTGCGACGCAAGAATGCTTAATAGTTATTCAAAAGTTTGGTACAAAAAATTGTATTTATAAAAACTTCAATACTGCTTCGCCCATGGCTTCGGTGCCTAAAATTTTATCGGCAGGTGTTTGCTTATCGGCAATATCACGGGTTCTGTAACCGGCTTTCAATACCTGGTCAACCGCATTGATCACCGCATCGGATTCGGCTTTTAAACCAAAGGAAATATCGAGCAGCAAAGCAGCCGAAAGAATAGACGCCAAAGGATTCGCAAGGCCCTTGCCGGTAATGTCGTGCGCAGAACCATGAATGGGTTCGTAAACACCCGTACCATCACCGATTGAAGCCGATGCAAGCATGCCCATAGAGCCCGCAATTTGAGACGCTTCGTCGGTTAAAATATCGCCGAAAAGATTTGCAGTAACCACTACATCGAAGCGACATGGATCTTTTATAAGCAGCATGGCAGTAGCATCTACAAACTGGTATTCCACTTCAACATCAGGATATTCAAGTGCAAGTTTTTGAATTACTTCGCGCCACAAGCGGCTTGTTTCAAGCACGTTTGCTTTATCAACAGAACATAGTTTTTTCTTACGTGTACGTGCAGCTTCAAAAGCCTTGCGGCCAATGCGCTCTACTTCGTAACGGCTGTACTCTGCTACATCGAAAGCGGTATCGCCATTGTTCTTGCGGCCTTTTTCGCCGAAGTAAATATCGCCGGTTAATTCGCGAAAGAAAAGTATATCAGCACCTTTAAGTATCTCAGGTTTAATACTTGATGCGCTGAGCAATTCATCGAATAATTTAATTGGGCGCAGGTTTGCATACAGGCCAAGTTCTTTGCGCATTTTAAGTAAGCCCTGTTCGGGGCGCACTTTTGCAGAGGGATCGTTATCGTACTTTGGATGACCAACAGCACCAAATAAAACGGCATCTGAATTGCGCATTTTCTGTAGTGTTTCAGCAGGAAGCGGATCACCTGTTGCTTCAATAGCTACGTGGCCAATTAAGGCTTCATCGTAGGTAAATGTGTGCCCAAATTTAGTGGCTATTTTGTCTAATACTTTTTTACCAACTGCGGTTACTTCCTGTCCGATTCCATCGCCTGGGACGATTAAGATATGTTTATTCATGTGAAGGCATTAAGGCAACATGGCAACAAGGCATCGAGGGAACAGCCATGCAGCTTATTGTGTTTGTTATTAATTTATTTTTCTGATTAATGAAAGCAGCATTAGTTCTAGTTCTTTTGTTTTATCAACCAGTTCTTTGAGCAACTCAGATGTAATATAACCAAGATTAAAAGCTATCTCTACCTGAGTTTGTAATTCGAATAGTGAACCTACAGCAATTTGTAAAAACCTTTTATAATCTCCTGTTGAATTCCTTCCATATCCTTCAGCAATATTGCTTGGGATTGAAATTGCTGAACGTCGCATTTGGTTTGCAAGACCATAAAGTTCAACTGGAGGAAAATTTCTTGTTATTGAATAGATTTCAGTTACCAAACTCATTGATTTTTGCCAGACAATCAAGTCTCTGTAACCATTAATCTTATTCATAACAAGTTCTTTACTCGTTGCCTTGTTGCCTCTTATCTCTGCCTCGTTGCCTGTTTAAATTATATTCAGCATCTTTTGCGTTGCCTGTATAGCTGAAACAGTTTGGTCGCTATCCAATCCACGTGTTTTAAATTCTTTACCATTATGCAACCAGGTAATAATCGTTTCGCACAATGCATCTGATTTACCGCCAGGCGGGATCCGTACCAGATAATCCGTTAATAAAGGCAGTTCGATTTTTTTCTGCCCGTATACTTTGCGTAGTGCATTCATAAAGGCATCGTATTGCCCGTCGCCTTGCGCCTGCCTTTCAAATACTTCTCCATTGATTGATATTCGCAAAGTCACCGATGGCCTTAAGTTTTTTGAATGCGTAAGCACATAATTTTCTATCTGCACTTTTTCTTCGATGGTATTGCTGTCGAGTATATCAGAAATAATATACGGCAGGTCTGCCTGTGTTACGGTTTCTTTTCTATCGCCCAGTTCAATTACGCGCTGAGTTACTTTTTTTAAGTCTTCATCAGAAAGTATTATCCCTAATTGATGCAGGTTGTTTTCAATATTTGCTTTGCCGCTTGTTTTGCCCAGCGCATATTTACGCTGACGGCCAAAACGTTCTGGCATTAGATCGTTGTAATAAAGATTGTTCTTTTTATCACCATCTGCATGTATACCCGCAGTTTGGGTAAACACATTTTCACCAACAACGGGTTTATTTGCCGGGATCATAAAGCCGGAGAAATTTTCTACCAGTTTGCTTACGCTGTACAATGATTCCTCAACAACAGAAGTGGTTACATCTTTTACAAAATCTTTCAGCACTGCAATGGCACTTGCCAGCGGCGCATTACCTGCACGTTCGCCCATTCCGTTTACGGTAAGGTGAATGCCTTTTGCACCAGCTTTCACAGCTTCTAGTACATTGGCTGTACCAAGATCATAATCATTATGTGCGTGAAAATCGAAATGTATTTCTGGGTAACGCTTGACAAGAAAGGCAACATATTCAAACGCTTCTTCAGGTATCAATACACCCAAAGTGTCGGGTAATAAAATACGTTTAACAGGTTGGGTTTGCAAAAAGTCTAAGTATTGTAAAACATAATCTTTCGAATTGCGCATACCGTTGCTCCAGTCTTCCAGGTACACATTGCAATCGATGCCGTTGTTCGCGGCAAGTGCAATAACGGCGCCTACTTCAGCGAAATGTTGTTCAGGCGTTTTCTTAAGCTGGTGCGTTAAGTGATTTAAAGAACCTTTGGTTAAAAGGTTCATCACTTTAGCGCCAGATTCAAGCA
>JANXWM010000194.1 GCA_025351145.1 Chitinophagaceae bacterium | reverse complement strand
CGAACACGTTCATTGTAATTTTCAAACCCGGGAATTGTTTTTTCGATCAGCTCACGGATAAGATCATAATTGTTTTGCAATGCGTCCCAGTCAACATTAAAACGCTTACCAAATGTTGCATTTGCAAGCCTGCAAACAATGGCAGTTTCGCTCATCAATGTTTTTGACGGTGGCTGCAAAACACCTTTGCTCATCTGCACCACGCCCATTGAATTTTCGCAGCTTACAAACTGCTCCAAACCATTTTGCATATCTATATCTGTGCGGCCAAGGCAGGGCAAAATCAATGCACGTTTCCCATGTACTAAATGGCTGCGGTTTAACTTAGTGGAAACATGCACGGTAAGGTTTGTATTTCGCAATGCCTGAGCCGTGAAAGCAGTATCAGGCGTGGCGCTGAGGAAGTTGCCACCCATCGCAAAAAACAATTTAACCTTTCTTTCATGCATCGCTTTTATGCATCGAACCACATCGTAACCATGATGGCGTGGCGGCTCAAAATTGAATACTTCTTTCAGCTTATTTAAGAAACTTTCGGGCGGCATTTCCCATATACCCATTGTTCTGTCGCCCTGCACATTGCTGTGACCGCGAACCGGACAAACACCCGCACCGGACAAGCCGATACTTCCTTTCAGCAACAATAAATTTACAATTTCTTTTATGTTATCAACTGCATTTTGATGCTGTGTTAAACCCATTGCCCAGCAAACTATAATCTTCTTTTTTTCTTTAATTAGTTGTACAGCTTCATAAATTAAACTCTCTTCAACACCACTCAGTTTTACACATTCATCAAAAGAATTTTGCTGCAGGCTTTCAATAAAATTATTATAGCCTGAAGTATGCTGATCAATAAAATCATGATCGAAAATGTTACCCGGATTTTTCTGTTCTTCCTGCCACAATAATAACATGATGGCTTTAAGCAAAGGCACATCCGCATTAATGCGTACCTGCAAAAAAATATCCGCAAGTTGTGTACCGCCGCTTAATATTTTACCTACGCTCTGCGGATTAGTGAAGTTCATCAAACCCAGCTCTGGCAAAGGGTTTACTGCGATTATCTTTCCACCGTTCTTCTTACATTTCTCCAAAGCGCTCAGCATTCTCGGATGATTAGTTCCGGGATTTTGCCCCATAATAATGATCAGTTCCGAATGATAAATATCTTCGAGTGTTACTGTGCCTTTACCAATACCAAGTGTTTCAGTTAAACCTTTGCCGCTGCTTTCATGGCACATATTACTGCAGTCAGGCAAATTATTTGTGCCCGTCATCCGCACAAATAATTGGTACAGAAATGCAGCTTCATTGCTTGTTCTGCCCGATGTATAAAACACAGCTTCATCAGGATTCGCCAAACCGTTTATTTCACCGGCGATCATTTTAAAACCATCGTTCCAGCTTATCGTTTCGTAATGTGTTGTATTCTCCCGCAGCAGCATTGGCTCTGTCAACCTTCCGCTTTTGCCCAGTTCAAAATCTGTCCACGAACCCATTTCTTCCACACTATACTGCTGAAAAAATGATGCAGTTATTTTTTTCTTTTGTGCTTCTTCTGCAATGGCTTTAATACCATTCTCACAATATTCACCTAAAGAAGAGCGCTCATCATCAGGATCGGGCCAGGCGCAGCCGGGGCAATCAAAACCTTTCTTTTGATTAATGGCAAACATCGCAGTCCATGCATCGGCCGGCGGCATATACTTCAGCATTTGCTTTACAGAAGAAAAGATAGCAGGCACACCAACCGCCTTATGCTTCATGGGTGTTTGATGTAGTCTGGCAAAGCGTTGTGGCGTAAGTGAAATATCTTGAGGATTATTTTTATCTGTAATCATTACAATAAAGTTACAGTAAATATGATGTTACATTTTAAGACGAAAATTGGTTGAAATGCTTTTATAAATATTAAAGTAAACATTAGATTTTAAAATGCAATTTTTTGAACCAGGCTATGAGACTTTGGGCATCGCTTGTTGCGTCGCACTCTTGTACATCCGGAACATTTATGAGCTTTTACCGAAGCGGTTTTTTACCGCAGATACGCAAAGACAATACAATTACTCTGCGGCTCTGCGGCTCTGCGCCCTTGCGGTTCCTTGTATTTTGTTCAATCATAATCCGACCGTACAAGTGTGCGACGCAAGGAACGATCAGAAAAGAACCAATGCCCGGCCCAAAAAAATGTATTGACTATTTACTTCTTCTTTAAGCCTGAAAGATATTCAAGCAGGTTTGCTAAATCCTGCGTGTTCATGTTTTGGTACAAGCCTTCGGTCATCATAGATTGTTTCATTTCGGTGAGTGTTTGTACATCGGCTGTTTTAATTTCTTTGTGCGAGCCACCGGGAAATTTGATGTCGATATCGGTTTCAGTTTTGCTTGCAAGAATCCCCGAAAGTGTAGAGCCGTCTTTCATCTTAAGCTCCCACCCTTCGTAGCCAAAACCAATGCCAGCCGAAGGATGCACGATGGCATCAAGCAAACCTTCCTTGGGAAGTTTGCTGCCTATCTCGCTAAGCTTGGGGCCAAAATTGTAACCCAGATTATTTACCTGGTGGCATACAGTGCAGGTAGTTGTAAATATTTTTTGGCCTTCTGCAGCATCTGCTTTTAATGCAAGTATTTCGCTCATAGTTGGTGCAGGTTTAGCGGTTTTACTTTTGCCATCATCGGGTAAATAACTGGCGGCTTCGCTGCGCACAGAACCACGCCATGCACCACTTACACTGGCCACCACATCGGGTATTAATTCAGCCGGGACTTTTTTATTTTTCAAAATTTCGAGCACCCGCTCTTCACCGCTCCAGCTATTACCTATTTTATGTGCAGCTTCTTTTCTTAAAGGCATTGCATATTTGTTTGAGAGTGCAACGGTTTGCAGTATATCAATAGATTCTTTGCTGCCAACACCGGCCAGCGCTGCAAGCAGACTGGTTTGCTGTGCGCCTGTATCGTTTCCATTCATAATATTCCAAATCAATTTACTGCCGCCAAGATGGAGCAATAGACCTGCGGCATCTTTACCGACGGATTCATTAGGCTTTTCAACGGCCAGGGTTAAAAGATTTTGATTCTGCGATTTTACTTCATAGCGGCTTACTAATTCAATGTATTCATCTGTGCCGTTTACTGACTGCAATACTTCGCTCAATGCTTTTTGCGCAACCGCAGATTGTGTTACCGTTTTTATATCGAGTGCATGCAGCACGACTTTATTCAATGCAACATCATTGGTTGAATTATTTTCTATCATCTTCACCAGCAACTTAGATTTTGCCTGGCCCGTATTAAAATCAAATGCCCGGAAATAGCGTAACCTGTTTTGCAACGGCTGTTTACTGTCAGATGCCAGTGCCGCAATAAACGGAACAGCTTTATCTGTTCTTGCACGCCATACAATATCCCGTGATGCATCGCTTTGCAAAGGGTCTTTTATTTTGGTAAGATATGCAGCAAAGAATTTATCCCATTGCCTGTCTGCACCAATTCCTAAGGCTTCAAGGTACCAGCGGTCTTTACCATCATGCTGCATGGCAAGTGTGGCCCATAGTTCCGCAGCTTCAGGAGATTTGCTGTGGTGCAGTGCAAGAGCACATTCGCGGCGCACCTGTGCATCGGTATCATGCACCAACGCTTTAACTACACCAATAATATCTGCGTTCAATTCTACGGCGGCCCTTATCGCAGTAATGCGTAAATCAGGATTGCTCAGTTTAATTGCCTGCTGAATATATTGCTGCGCATTTGCTTTTGGCATGTTCACCAGTGCCCAAAAACCCCTTGCACTCATGCGTTGTTCCTGGGCTGTGATCCAGAATTTTTCCAAATCCGGAATAGCAGCCTCACCCATTTGCTGCAGCGCAGTAAATGCATGATAACGCACAGATAAATTTGGGTTTTGCAAAGCGGCGATAGCACCCAATGCTGAACTGTAATCTTCCTTTGGAATAGTATATTTAGAACCGGGCGGAGCCACACGATATATCCTGCCCCGTACCTGGTCGCCTGCTGCATGGCCGCCTACACCGGGATCGTACCAGTCTGCAATAATCAATGACCCATCGGGGGCTACACATACATCGGCCGGGCGAAACCATTGATCTTTATCACCCTTTAAAATA
>JANXWM010000147.1 GCA_025351145.1 Chitinophagaceae bacterium | reverse complement strand
CTCGTGGCCGCATAGTTGGGGTGCGTAAGATCAATATCATAAAAACGGTAGTCGCGTAGTACGTCAATTACCAGTTCGTACGCCGGAAAGTAATGCGCCTTTTCAAATTTGTTTACTGTGTGGTGCACCGCTTCAATAAGCCTTGCCTTGCTACGGTTATTGTCAACTACACCGTCACGCAAATGCCGCACGGGGCTTATGGTAAAAATAATATTGAGCTTTGGATTTAATTGAAAAAGCTGCTCCAGGGTTTCTTCCAAAGCCGCAACAGATTCATCAATCGTACACAAATATTTAATGAATTGTTTTGCAGGCGCCTTATGGCAATTGGCAACAGGCATTCCTGTTTCTGCAAGCTTATAACAAAAAGAAGAACCGAGCGTAACAATGAGCCAGCTTGCATTTGCAAGAAATGTATGCGTTGCATTTTGTGAAGCATTGATGTTGCGCAAACATTCCTGCTGATCAATATTAGAGAAGCGGCTGTGGTATTGCCAGTTGTGCCAGCATTCGTTTAAGTAAAACAAATCGTCCGCCGTGTACTGCTTGTTTTCAATGTAAGAAACAAGGCTTCTGCAAACGCTGAGCGTATCGAACAAAATGCCGTTTGGGTTTTGCAGTACATTAAATTTTGCATCCATTAAATGGTTGCCGATATGCTCGGTAAAGCAGGAGCCGGTAAGCAGGATGCGGTCATTGTAAGTGATGGATGGCTGTACCGGTTTTATATTGATGGGTGCGAAGAATTGCATTATATAAAAATTTCAGATGCAATGCTAAGGCATTCTGCCAGCGCATCTTCGTTTAAATTGTTGAGGAGATTTTTTTCACGAAAATATTCGATCATAAAAACAGAATCAATATTGCCCACCAGCTCATCCTGCGCCATTGGGCAACCGCCAATTCCTTTTAAAGCGCCATCGAATCTTTTGCAGCCCGACTGGACGGCAGCTTCCAGTTTCTCTTTTCTGTTTGCTACGGTTGAATGTAAGTGAACGCCAAATTCAACATCGCTGTATTTAGGAACAAGTGTATTAAGTGCTGCACTTATTTGATCAGCAGTTGCCAGACCAACTGTATCGGCTAAAGAAATAATTTTTATATCACGTTCTGCCATTTCATTGGCCCAGTACAGTAAAATATTTTCGTTGTATGCATCGCCATAAGGGTTGCCAAAACCCATGCTTAAATACAGCACCAGTTGCTTTTGATTTTTTATACAGAGGTTTTGAATTTCTTCCACGCGTTCAAGGCTTTCTTCCATACTGCTGTTGGTATTGCGCAGTTGAAATGTTGGCGAAATAGAAAATGGAAAACCAAGATAACTGATTGCATCAAATACAACAGCTTCTTGTGCGCCGCGCATATTTGCCACTATTGCCAGTAGTTTTGTATTTGTATTACCTAATTCCAAATTCCTTATTACCTCCGTAGTATCTGCCATTTGCGGAATAGCTTTTGGCGAAACAAAACTGCCGAAATCAATCGTATCAAAACCCACACGCAGCAGGGCATTGATGTATGCGATCTTTTTTTGCGTGGGTATAAAATGAGACCATCCCTGCATGGCATCCCGCGGACATTCTATTAATTTAATCTCGTTCATCTTAGTGTAAAAATAATGAGTAATACCAACTAATCGTTTCATGGCATCCCGGTTGCGTCGCAATCACTTTATCTGTATATCATTAATGAGCTTCAGCCTCAAGTGCTGCTTGTTTTATTTGCGCTGAACCTTTCTTTTCCGGCAGAATTAAAGAGAAGCCACCGTTTTTGCGCTTCCTTAAATTTCGATTAAGTGACTGCATTTAACCCTAAACCCTAAAAATTAATGACTGCAGATATTGTTCAATCGTTATCTTTAAAAACATTCATGTAAATAATTTTGGTTCTGCATTTGTAAATACGCAACTTTTGAAACACACATTTATTCTAATATCCACCTTTACTTTATTGGCGCTATTTGTAACGCGTTCTGTGAATGCACAGCATATTCAATTGAATTATAAAGTTATGCAGGGCAGCAATAATATTGGCTGGGTAAAACTTGATAAGCTTGACAGCGCCAATACTTCGATGATTAAACTTGCATCAGAAATAAAGAAAAGGGTACTGTTTCTTTTTACCATTGTTGAGGCAAGGGAATCTTTCTTTCAGGATGGCTTAATGATGAGCTCTTATGTTTTTCGCAGTGTGAACAAAGATGTAAAGGCAGATATGCATACACTGTACGATGGAAGTCACTACATGGTAAAAAAAGAGAAGAAATCATTACCACTTGTAGTTAATAAAATCAATTATACTTTTTTAAGTTTATACTACCAGGAACCTGTAAATATTAAGCAGGTTTACTGTGATGCTTTTGAACAGTTGGTGAACATTGAAAAAACAACCGGAGGTTACTATCGAATTAAGTTGCCCGATGGCAGCATAACATCTTACTACTACAACAACGGAATTTGCTCTAAGGTAAAAGTGGAGCAAAGCCTTTTCACCATTGAGTTTGTGCTTACACAAAAATCGTAACCGTGTACCTGGTTGAATTGATCAAAGACGTTTGCGGTTGATAACTTGCATACTTTTTACTCTCAGCAAATAAGCACGGTGCTGCACATTGCCCAAATGAAGTGATGCTGTATAAGAGTGCGACGCAAGGATGCTTAATAGCAGTAATGCTGCGCGGCCCAAAAAATAAATAAGAATTAAATCATCCGCTGCTTCATGGCTTCATATAAAACAATCCCTGTGGCAACGGAAACATTCAGCGAATCAAAATCGCCTTTCATGGGAATATTGAAGTGATCGTCTGCCGCTTTACTCATATAAGTTTGAACGCCTTTTTCCTCGTTGCCCATTATAACACAGCATGGTTCTTTAAGATCGAGTTCATATATTTTTTTGGCAGCTTTCATTTCACTGGTAAAAACTTTAATACCGTTCAAATGCAGCGTGTCAAGGGCTTTAAGCAAACTGTTTACGCGGCAAACCTGTATTAATTCAAGTGCGCCGGCACTGGTTTTTACTGCATCTTCATTTAAGGCACCCACACCTTTATCCGGAATAATGATTGCATGTGCGCCGCAGCAAACTGCGGTTCTTGCAATGGCACCAATATTCCTTACATCGGTAACGCCATCGAGCATTAAAAACAAGGCAGTCTCTCCTTTCTCATTTACCCAGTCAATCACCTGCTGAAGGTCCTGGTAAACAATTGCCGATTTAAATGCAATAACACCCTGGTGCTGCACATTGGTTAAACTGTTGAGCTTTTCATTGGGAACGTATTGTACGGGTACATTTTGTGCTTCGGCAAGCCTGCGTATTTCGTTTACCACATCGCCGCTTGCATTTTTAAACAGCAGCACCTTGTCAATGGTTTGCCCGCTCTTTAAAGCTTCTGTTACAGGGTTTCTGCCTGCAATAATATTTTTCTTTGATTGAAACATAGATTGTGCGAAAATAAAAAAGTCCTGCCGTAAGGCAGGACTTATATTTATTTGATAACTTCTTTTACAGTACAACTACTTTAAGTGAGGTTAATTCCTGGCCTATAACATCACTGATTTTTAGGATGTACAATCCACCCAAAACAGATTTTGGAAGTATTAATTGTGTGTTTGTTTTACCATTAACATTCACCATCCGGTTAAAGACCTGATGGCCGCCTGCATCAACCAGCATTACATTGTGGTTGCCTGCGGTAACTGCATCAAAGGCAATGTTGATGGTTTTATTAATAGCTGGGTTTGGATATACGCTAACTGTTCCCTTAACCTGTTGTGGTGTTTTGTTGTTAACCAAACTTTCATAAGCAAAATGGCAGCTTGCCAGGTCAGAGGCATTGTAAACTTCCTGCTGTTGTTTGGGCAACACCACTGCTTCAAGCGTAGAAAGATTTACACTAAAATAATGATCTGTTTTTGAAGCACAGCCCACAACTATATTTCCTTCCACATCAACTGCTGCGGCATTAATGGTATAATCCTGTGGTATATTTTTAATTTGCCCTACAAAGTCTGCCACCAATGTTTTTGGATCCATTTTAAAAACATTGCCTTTCATGCTGATGATATATAAATTTCCAAAAGCATCAGCGATCATATCGCCACCCCAGCTTGTACACATATTGCGTATAGAAATGCCGGTATTGTTTTTACCATCTTTCACCTGTCCAAGATCAGAAATTGTTATTTGATCACCCGAAGAAAAACGAATCAAATGATTGGCATCATTCGTTAACGCATAGCCATAGCCATCGTACCCAAAGCACATTCTGGTTATTACATCAGCTTCTCCGCTGGTTTCTGCAAAATTTTTTAATGCAGCATTACGCACATAAAAAACAGTGTTGATCCCACGGTTAAGATCAAAATAGCGAAGTTCATTCCCGTGCATCGGTGTAAAGAAAAGCCGGTTTGTTTTTAGGTCGTAAGCGCTGGCAGCTACCATTGTTTCTGTAGGTGCAGTTACAATTGCGGTGTTATTACCTGCAGCAAAACTGGTTAGTTCTGTTTGTTGTAAACGGCTGCCGCTTCTGGCGTCTACAATGGTTGGCTTGTCAGTTGGCGAATAGATTTTTTTAATTTCCGCACCCGTAGTTAGGTCAATTTCTCTTACTACGGTCCAGCCAATATTGCCTTTTGTTTCGCCGGTAATGGCAAAGGCCCTGTTGTTTTGAGCAAATGTTTGCGTGCCTGCGGTAAGCAAAAGGCCGGCAAATAATAATCTTGGTAGAGTTAAGGTATTCATAAGTCTTATAATTTAGAACTGTAATTTAAAAAAAAATTCGTTCTGTTTTATTAAGTTTTTTTAAACGGGAGTTTGGGATAGTTTTTTTTGACCAGGCTACAGAATTACTATTGAACATCCTTGCGTCGCACCCTTGTACGCCATAGCCCTATTCAGCAATTCCAGTGTTGTCCCGTTGCATTTTTGCAGTCACGGTACGGTTCTTATCTTTTTATTTAATCTATACCCGGCTGTAACCGGTAACGATAAAGGATAAACCACAAACGATAAACGATTACTTTTGCGCCTCATGCAGTACACACTCAAAAAATCACTCGGGCAGCATTTTTTAAAAGATGAAAATACCTGCCGCCAGATTGTGGCTGCATTGCAGCAAAGCCTTACCCAAACAGCCATTCCGCAATTGCTGGAAGTAGGCCCGGGTGCCGGGGCAATCACAAAATATTTATTGCAGATACCCGCTCTCGATTTTAAAGCTGTGGAGTTAGACACAGAGAAAGTGGAATATTTAGAGCGGACTTATCCCGCAATAAAAGGCCAAATCATTCATAAGGATTTTCTTGAAATAGATGCGCCTTTCGAAAATCCATTTATTATTGTTGGAAATTTCCCTTACAATATTTCTACTCAAATTGTTTTTAAAGTGCTGGAATGGAAAGGGCAGGTGCCTGTAATGATTGGTATGTTCCAGAAGGAAGTGGCGCAGCGTATTGCAAGCCAGCCGGGTTCAAAAGTATATGGCATCCTCAGCGTACTGGTACAGGCTTTTTATGAAGTGGAATATTTATTCGATGTACCGCCCGAAAATTTTACGCCGCCACCAAAAGTAATGAGTGCTGTAATCAGGTTTAAACTTCGGGATATAAAGCCGGACATACGGAGCGAAAGATCATTCTTCATTCTGGTGAAGGCCGCATTTAACCAGAGAAGAAAAATGCTGCGCAACGCTTTAAAAAGTTTGTTCGATGAAGAAATATTAAAGGAAGATATTTTTAATAAACGTGCTGAACAGCTTTCTGTAAAAGACTTTGCAGCGCTTACGTTTAGGATGAGATAAATAGTAAAAATGATTTTCGGGCATTAAAAGAATAACAAAATAACCGATGAATAAGAAAGTATTGATCACCGCCAAAGTGCATGAATATATAATAGAGCGGTTAAAAAATAATGGCTATGAAATAATCTATCTGCCCACTATTACTTATGAAGAATTATTGCAGGCAATTGCTGAAATAGACGGCTTAATCGTAACCACAAGACTTAAAATTGACAAAGCTGTTCTTGATAGTGGGGTTCAATTAAAATGGATTGGCCGCCTTGGCAGTGGAATGGAAATGATTGATGTGGAATATGCAGAACAAAAAGGCATAAAATGCGTAAGTAGCCCTGAAGGTAACAGGAATGCTGTAGCGGAACATACATTGGGTATGCTCTTAAACCTGATGAATAAAATAAGCAGCAGTTACGATGAAGTAAAACAGGGTAAATGGATTAGAGATGCCAACCGCGGCACAGAGCTTTCCGGTAAAACAGTGGGCATAATAGGTTACGGAAACACGGGCTCATCTTTTGCAAAACTGCTGACGCCATTTAATGTAACAGTGCTGGCACACGATAAATATAAATCCGGCTTTGCAAAGGACTATGTACGGGAAGCTGAACCGGAACATATTTCTCGCTATGCAGATGTGGTAAGCCTGCATATACCGCTTACGGATGAAACCAAACATTACGCTAATGATGCGTTTTTCAATGCATTTCAGCAGCAGCCTTATTTTCTTACCACCTGCCGGGGAAAAGTTACTGATACGGCAGCCTTGATTCGCGCATTAGAAAATAATAAAATAAGAGCCGCTGGTTTAGATGTTCTTGAAAACGAAAAATTAGACAGCTATACCGAAGCAGAAAAGCAGCAATTAGATTGGCTTTGCCGACAGCCCAATGTAATTATTACACCTCATATTGCAGGTTACAGTCACGAGGCATATTTAAATATGGGCAAAGTGGTTTTGGAAAAACTTGGAATATTATAATACCGGTTGGCGGCTGTTTAAAGTTCAATAATATTCCCTTTGTACAAGTGTGCGACGCAAGGGACGCTTAATAGCAATTCTTAGGCCCGGCTCAAAAAACTTTTCATGCTTAATCTGCCGGGCTTAAAAACTGCACCAGAGATTGTAGTTTTTAATATAAATTCTTTATTTTTACAGTTAGCAACGCTTCAGCAAGTCTGAGGCGTTGTTATTTTTTTTGTCTGTCCTTAAAATAAATGACTATGAGTGAAGTAATGTATGTTTCGAAAGAGGCTTTCGAAAAAATGAAGGAGGAACTGCACCACATGAAATCGGTAGAAAGGCCGGCTGCCTCAAGGGCCATTGCCGAAGCGCGGGAAAAAGGTGATCTTAAAGAAAACGCAGAATACGATGCAGCCAAAGAACACCAGGGCATATTGGAAGCTAAAATGAAACTGCTTGAAACGCAGGTAGCATCTGCCCGTGTAGTTGACCCAACTAACATTGACCTGAGCAAAGTTTCCGTTATGACCAAAGTAACCATTACCAACATGGGCACCAAGAAAACGGTGACCTACCAGATTGTTGGCGAAAAAGAAGCTGATCTTAAAGAGGTAAAATTTCTGTTGGCTCGCCTATTGGTAAAGGCTTGCTTGGAAAAGCAAAAGGCGAAATTGCAGAAGTGCAGGCACCTACGGGTATTATTAAATTCAGAGTTGAAGAAATAGGAATTTAAGGCTTACGCAACTTTATTTTAAAGGCGCAGGTTATACTGCGCCTTTTTTGTGTGCTGTACGCAGAGGCAAATTTTAGCCGGATAATATTTTTGATTCATAATAAACCTTATTTTAGCACTACATATCAACTGATCTGAAAATTTTTTTTGCCATATTATTACTTTCATTACACCTCTTTAATATTGCAGGGTATTCATTTTTTTTCCAGTATTGTATAAACCGGTCAGACAAACAAACAACAAAAAAACTCGACAACAATAATTATAATAATGCTGATCTTTCAGAGTTAAAAGTTCCCCTCAGTTTACCCTATACGCCCAGCTGGAAGGAGTATGAGCGCTGTGATGGAAAAATAGAATTTAACGGTATGCATTACAGCTATGTAAAGCGCAAAATTTGTAATGATACACTCTATTTACTTTGTCTTCCTAACCAGGCTAAAATGCAGTTGTACGCTGCAAAGAACGATTATATAAAGCAGGTAGCTGATCTGCCATCCGGCAAAAAAAGCAATGAGCCGTCTGCAAAGAAAAGCGGTTACCAAACCGAGTTTAATCTTCGTACTCAACAATATAATTTTACTGTAAACACATCAGCTGTAAACAGGAAAACTATTTTTATTTCTTCCCCACTCATTTCGTGCTTTATTGAAACCGAAGGCCAACCTCCAGAGAACAGTATTTAAATTTTCTAAGTAATTTGTTGTTTCAGCAATTACAGAGAATTATTTTTTGAACCAGGCAATAGTGCAAATGGCATCGTCTCTTGCGTTGCACTCTTTTAGGTTCAGAACATTGCTGAACAAACAATCCTTTTAAAGAGTTACAAACCGTTTTTATTCTTATATATTATTATGCCATATATACCGCTCGAAGATCATTTGCCCGGCATTACCGGCCTGCTCGAATACAGTAAAGAAACTGCTGCACCCATTCGTGTTTTAACGCAGGTATTGCTGCGTGGCCCAAGTACTTTAACTGAAGGTGAACGTGAGTTAATTGCCACGGTGGTATCGCACCGCAACCAATGTAAATTTTGTGTAACTGCACACACCGCAGCAGCAGATGTTTTGCTCGGCGAAAGCGATACATCCGCAAAAGTGAAAGAAGATATTTCTAATGCCCCTGTAAGCGATAAAATGAAAGCGTTGCTTACCATCGCGGCACAGGTGCAGGAAAGCGGAAAAGCAGTAACACCCGAAGCCATTCAAAAAGCAAAGGATGAAGGTGCTACAGATATTGAAATTCATGATACTGTTTTAATTGCTGCACTATTCTGTTTATACAACCGCTATGTAGATGGGCTTGCCACTGTAACACCCAGCCAGCCTGAGTTTTACCAGGGGCTGGGGCAAAGATTAAAAGATCACGGGTACAACCGTTTACCACAAGGCTACGATCATTTAAAAAAAACCAATCCCGGTCATTAATGGAAACAGAAAT
>JANXWM010000140.1 GCA_025351145.1 Chitinophagaceae bacterium | reverse complement strand
GATTTTACCACCAAGGTATGAATGAGGTATAATTTGTTTTGTTCGCAAGTTTTGCAATGTGCGGTTGCTCATTTTCAACTTTTGGAGTAGAATCTGTTTGTCTACCCATTCATCTAAGGGAGAAAGAGGTGTGTCGTTCATGTTGCAGTTTTTAGGGTTTAATAAATATTGAAAATAAAAATAATAAATAATTTTTTATTTTTCAAAATCTTGCTAAGTAATTATTAATTTTTGTACTGTGAGTTTAAATTGCTTTAGACATAGGTTTTGGTTTTTAAAGTTTTTATGACTGAGATTTGCGAGTATTTTTTTTGTATTGATACATTTATCAATATCAATGTGCTGACTTTAAAGTATAAAATTGCAAAGAGAAATGTAAATGTAGAAACCAAAGTAGGGCTTGTATGAACATTAAAGGTTAAGTATTTCAGGCTCGCATCTGAATATAATTATACCCACGAATACAAAATGTATTTATCAGCAAATACAAAATTGGGTTATTAAAAATTTTTATTTACCCCTGCGCGTAAATTTTCAATTTGCTGATTTGCTTTCTGTAATTCTTCTTTGGTTTCGTGCAGTTCGGTTTTTAAAGTAATAACAAGAGGGTTATTATTGACAGATTCATCAGTAAGCATAACAGAAATATCCACGCCAAGAATACCGGCAATTTGTATTAAGCGCTGATACGTAATATTTTCTGTTTTCCCGCTTTCAATATTGCTGTAACCTGTAAGCGACATATCAATTGCATCTGCAATTGCCTGCTGTTTAAGATTTTTTACTTATCCGTATGTACTTGATGCGTTTTCCAATATGGTGCATATCGTTTGGGTTGTTGTTTTTCAATTTTAGATTGCTTCGAAAGGGCTTATCATCGGAATGGAAATTGAATATATGCTTCTTTTTTGTTATTTGCCATTAAAAAAAGAAAAATAGTTTGCCCGTTTCAAGTGCCACTTGAAATGTGGAGGGGCTAAAAGTTTGGCAGCAGCAAAAAGAGGTTATAAATTTACTTTGTAATAAAAAAGTAATTGTACCCCCTTTTTTTCCTTTTTACGAAACACCATAATCAAAAACGATGTTGACTGCGTATAAAAATTATGAGAACCCCGTAACGGCTATTATTCAATTGCTGCAGCAACTTAAAGTGAATGTAACAGATGGTTCTGTTAATGAAGCCATTTTATCGCACCCTGATTACCCAAGCCTGCTGTGTATAAGCGATTGCTTAAAACAATGGCAGGTAGAAAATATTGCTGTGCGCACAGAGAAAAATAAAACAGGTGAACTTCCATTGCCATTCATCGCATTTATGGGCAGGGAGTTTAAAGCTGTTGTTCAAATTACAGATGGAGAAGTTTACTTTTTAAATGATGATAACAAATTACAAAAAGAAAACAAACAAAATTTTCTTGATAAATGGAGTGGTGTTGCCTTACTTGCAGAAGCAGCGGAAGGGGCTGGTGAAAAAGAATATGCTTTAAAAAAACGAAAAGAAAATTTACACGCACTAGCAATTCCTGCTTTAATTGGTTTTGGTTTATTGTGGGCGGTAGTAGCTTCATTTTTTTATAGTGGCTCTAATGCTTTAGCTTATACTGCTTTATTATTATGCAAACTGTCTGGTATTATTATCAGTGGTTTACTGCTCTGGTACGAGATAGATAAATACAACCTAACGCTGCAAAAAATTTGTACAGGTGGTGGCGGCAAAACCAATTGCAACGCTATCCTCAGTTCATCAAAGTCAAAAATATTTTCATGGCTTAGCTGGAGCGAAGCGGGCTTTTTCTATTTTGGTGGCAGTTTCCTTTCGTTGAGTTTGTATCCTTCATCAACCAATATTATTGCATGGCTCAATCTATTGGCTTTACCGTATATACTATTCTCTATTGGGTATCAAAAGTTTATCGCCAAACAATGGTGCCCTTTGTGTTTAGCTGTGCAGGCTTTATTATTCGGCGAGTTTATTATCGGTTTTACAGGCGGTTTTCTTACTAAACCTGAT
Source organism: Chitinophagaceae bacterium (assembly GCA_025351145.1). Taxonomy (GTDB): domain Bacteria; phylum Bacteroidota; class Bacteroidia; order Chitinophagales; family Chitinophagaceae; genus Limnovirga. The sequence goes on along the minus strand of JANXWM010000140.1, from coordinate 771 downwards.
GGTCCGTTTATTGTTCTTTTCCAGGTTGGCCTGCTCTTTTTACTGCCCGTTGCTGTTTGGTATTTTATAAAACCCCACCTATTAAATGAACAGGAAGGCAAAACAAAAAAATATGAACTGGCAAGGTTAAAAAATAATACGGAGATTTTTAATGCTTTGCTTGCTGCTCAAAAGCAGGTAACACATAGTACAGAAGGTTTAGGGATAACGCTTGGTAACCCAAATGCAGACAATACAATTATTAAAGTTTGCAACCCGTATTGTGGCCCCTGCGCAAAAGCGCATCCTGAAATTGAAAAATTATTAGAACATAATAATAACCTCAAAGTGCAAATCATTTTTAATGCAACAAACCACGTAGATGATTATTTGGCTAACCCTGTAAAGCATTTGCTGGCAATTGCTGAAAAAGGTAATGAGATAATAAAAACAAAATCATTAGATGACTGGTATATGACTGAAAAGAAAGATTATGATGTATTTGCAAGAAAATACCCGATAAATGGCGAACTGCAAATGCAGGATGCAAAAGTAGATGCAATGGATAAATGGTGCAAGGCAACAGAAATTTCTTTTACACCTACATTTTTTATTAATGGGTATCAGTTGCCAGAAATATATAATCTTAAAGACTTAAAATATTTGCTATTCTAAAATATTGTTTGCGCAAACATGGGTTACAGCCTATACCTGCCATGTATGGCAAAATGGGTATTTAAAAACAAATAAATTAAAAAAATGAAACCGAAAAAATTAAATTTTGCGGAAATC
>JANXWM010000110.1 GCA_025351145.1 Chitinophagaceae bacterium | reverse complement strand
TTTTCTTATAACTGTCGAGCCTGCTTTTGGTGCTGTTACGGTCTACTAATATACAGCCGATGGTATAGAAAATGTTTACCAGCGGTATATACGCAAAAGTGGTTTTGCCGATTGTTTTATTTGGCCTCGGCATAAACGGCGTAGTAACGGGTATATCCATAAAACTGCGGTGGTTACATACCACTACATAATTCTTGTCTTTTTGAAAATGTTCTGCACCAACCACTTTAAGCGGGCTGCCGATAAGGGGCAGGTAAAACCCCATCCATACACGGGAAATATGGCGGTGCCATGTGGCTTTAGTGGGTTCTTTTAATAAAAAACAGGTAAGGTAAAACAGGTCGGCGATGAGCATGGTGCTAAAAAATAAAAGCGCCCCCCACAATGCCCAGATACGTGCAAAAATTTCTTTTGGCAAATTGGTTTCTGTGGTTGCTGCTATATTATGCTGCTGTATATTTTTACTTTTCATAGTATGGTTATTGGGGGTTCCAGTCAATTGGGTATAAAGCCTGTTTTGTAAGCAACGCATTGGTTTTGCTGAAATGCCTGCAGCCAAAAAAACCATTGTGCGCACTAAGCGGTGACGGGTGTGCGGCTTTTAAAACATAATGCCTTGTTTCATCAATAAGCACCTGTTTATCCTGTGCAAATTTGCCCCATAATAAAAAAACAACGCCCTGCTTTTCTGCAGAGATTGCTTTTATAACAGCATCAGTAAAATCGGCCCAGCCAATTTTAGCGTGGCTCATGGGCTCCCCTGCCCTAACGGTAAGCGATGCATTGAGCAGGAACACGCCCTGGCTTGCCCATTTGGTAAGGTTGCCGGTAGTTGGTATAGCAATACCCAAATCGCTGTTTAATTCTTTATAAATATTTGCGAGTGACGGCGGTGGCGGAACCCCATCTGGTACGGAAAAACAAAGCCCGTGTGCCTGCCCTGCCCCGTGGTAAGGATCTTGCCCGAGTATTACCACCCTTACTTTATTGAAGGGCGTTTTATCGAATGCATTGAAGATAAGTGAACCCGGAGGATAGATCACTTTGCCCTGCGACTTTTCTATTTTTAGATAGCCCGCAACCTGCTGAAAATAAGGCTTTGTAAATTCGTTTTGCAATACTTCTTTCCAGGCAGGTTCAATCTTTACGTCCATCGGTTAAAGTTCAGTTTGGGTGCAAACTAATTAAAAATTACATTTGCCGCCGCTCAGCTAAGTATATACTTAAAAAGTATGGCCCGGTAGCTCAGTTGAATAGAGCAACAGCCTTCTAAGCTGTGGGTCATTGGTTTGAATCCAATCCGGGTCACGAAAGAAAAATCCTGTAGTTTTTTAACTATGGGATTTTTTATTTTATGGGCCGGGCATTTGAACAGGAATGAAGCTTTACTTGCGTCGCACTCTTGTACGTTCTGAACTTTAATGAACAGTGAACAATAACAATAAACAACTCTTTGTCAATTGCCTCTTTGCCTTGTTGCCTGCCGTTCCGAACGTACAAGAGTGCGACGCAACGATGCTCCATTAAAATACTATAGCCGGGTTCAAAAAAAATACTACAAAAAAACCGTTGCTAAAACATATTCAGCAACGGTTTATACAATGAAATTTATATTATAGTTTAACCAGTTTGCTGTAAGTTTTTTTGCCGTCTGCCTCCAACACTACATAGTATATCCCTGCCTCCATATTGCTGATATTAACCTTAAGCAACTGATTGCCTTTATTAAGATTGCCATTGTAAATGTTTGCCACAGTTTGGCCTGCTGCGTTTAAAAGGGTTGCCTGCACATAACTGTTTTGCTGCAGGCTGAAACTAATACTGGCAGCATCATGCGCTGGATTTGGAAATACTGATGTGCTGCTAACCTGTGCCACTAAATTTTCATTTACTGTTACAGATTGTGCGGCCGCCGGATTGGTTAAATAGAACCTTGCGGTTACAAACTGGTTCTTTAAAAATGATTTACCCGTTTGCTGTCCCGTGGTTACTATTTTAAGTCCGTCGGGGGTAATAGCCGATGCAGTGGCATAAGAAATTTGTTTGTTATCCCAGGTTGTATTCACTGTATCAATACCGTTTAAACCCCAGGTTGAATCAATAGTTCCGGTTCTTGCATTGTAGCGGATAAGTGTTGTATAAACTTCTTTTGGCCCGGAAGTATAGCCGGTTGCAATCAGTTTTCCCGGAACCTGGAAAGCCATGTCGTAAGCAAACTCGTACCCATTGATCTTTGTACTGTTTACTCCTGTACCGTTAAATGTATAGTCAAGGCTCCCTGTTTCGGTAAACCTTGCAACTGTAAATAATTCATCAATAAAATTAGCCGCCTGGTAACCTCCGCAAACAAGGATTTTACCATCGGGCTGTGTGAGTACATTATTAGGGCCATCATAAGGACTTAGCTGTGTTGTAGCGAGGCCGTTTGTGCCGAAAGTAAGATCTGGTTTGCCGCTACGTCTTAAACGAAGCAGGTTGGTAACACCGTCACCACCAACACAAACAATTCTTCCTTTATCATCCTGTGTAAAGTTGTTAAACCATAAGTTGGTGTAAGTAAAATTACCGTTTGTGCCAAAAGTTGAATCAAGGGTTCCATTCCTGTTGTACCTAAACAACTGGGTTTGAGCTGCAAAAGTACCGGCCTGGTTGTTATTGATCATCAACAGTATTTTGTTATCAGGCTGCACTTTTACTCCAATGGCTACTGCCCCAAAGCCGAAATAGTTAACAGCATTTGTTTTATTGCGAAAAGCTGTATCGAGCGTACCATTGCTGTTATACCTTGCAAATAAAACAAAGGAAGAATCGTGCCGCAGGCTAAGCCCACTAACCACAAATTTGCCGTTTGGCTGCAGAGCAACTGAAGAAAAATTATCGAATTGGTTGGTAAAAGATTCCTGAACAATGCCATTTGTACCAAAGCTGCTGTCGAATGACCCATCTTCTTTATAGCGAACCAAAACTGCTGATTGTATATTAGCCGAAGTTTGGGTTTTACCACTAACAACCGTTTTTCCATCGGGTTGAACCACTACATCAAAACCAATGGAATTGTTATTTGTACCAAGATTGGACAGCACAAAGCCACCGTTGCCAAAACTTTTATCAAGTGCCCCGCCAGCCTGTGCGTGCAGGTTTTCTGTACAAATAACTATGCTTAATAAACAGGTAAGAAAGTGTACTTTTTTTTTCATGTTGTATGTTTTAAAGATGCTTAAACTAACTTGAATGTAACAATAATACATGGCAATTTTAAACATAAATAGTTGGCTACAAAAATAATAAAATGACTGCATTAAAGAGGGCGGCTTTCATTGTAAACAGATATATTACTGCTAAAGAAAGAGAATTATAAAACAGAAATATGTTTAAAGAATTTAAATGCTGTTAAACCCGGGCAAACCCAAGCCCAATGCATAATTCCATGCAACAGAATTTTATGCGGTATAACAAATTTTTACCGGGGCATATAAATTTATTTGAATTCATCAAATTCAAGAATTATCTTGTATTAGTTTTTTAAGGGTTTAGGGTTGAAAAAATTACCCTGGTAGTCTTACCGGGGTTCTTATTTTAAGCTAATAAACAATACCACAAAGCCTGTTATCAATAATTAATGTACCGATTTTCGTTTTTAAAGTACAAGTGTGCGACGCAAGAAATCCCGAAACTCCGGGGTAATATTTATTCCTTAGCCCGGTAAATAATATTTCTTTTAAAAAAATAAGGTGTGCTTTATTTAAACGTTTTTATTTATTAATTCTCTTTGATAAACTTCTTTGATACCTAACTGTAAACTTTTAATTTCGGTTGCTAATAATCTATCTATTTATGGGGAAATTTCATGAATCTATTTCTGGTGCCCACCAGGATTTTATACAAAAACAGCATATCTTTTTTGTGGCCACAGCACCATTGAACGGCAATGGGCATGTAAACTTATCGCCCAAAGGTTTAGACTGTTTTAGAATTATCGGGCACAATAAGGTTGCTTATATGGATCTTATAAGCAGTGGGAACGAAACATCGGCGCACACCCTTGAAAACGGGCGGATTACATTTATGTTTTGCTCTTTCGAAAACACGCCCAACATATTGCGGTTGTATGGCAAAGGCTTTACTGTTTTGCCTGGCAGCGATGCATGGGAAAGCAATGCCAAATATTTTAATATTTACCCAAGTACCCGGCAGATTATAGTTGCCGAAATAGATTTGGTGCAAACATCGTGTGGCTTTGGCGTGCCGCTGTACAGTTACGAAGGAGAAAGAAATATCCATTTTGAATGGGCAGATAAAAAAGGGCCACAGGGGCTTGAAGATTACGTAAAAGAAAACAACCTGAAAAGCCTTGATGGTTTACCCACAGCCATTGCTTTAAAATAAGACACAGTTATTTTTTTTGAACCCAACATAACACCAATGGGGATCGTCCCTTGCGTCGCACACTTATACGTTCTGTAATACTATTCATCAGGGATATGTAACAGGTTCAAGGTTTAATATCTGGTGCAGGTGATGCAGCAAATGTTTATTGTAATCTTCGGCAAGCCATTGAATGCTGTGCAGTTCGCCAGTTTCGCATAATCTTTCTCCGGCGCCTTCGGGCATTTTTTTTAAAATAACACAGATGTGTTTGTTCAGCAGTACCCATAAGTCAACCAGGGTTGGCGTAAAATAGTTTTGATAATCAGCCGCTGCAACCCAGCTATCCTGCGCATAAGTAATTTTTGGTTTATCCTCGTATTGGGCAACAACAAACCTGCGCATATTATTTTGAGCAGAATCAATTAAGTGACCCAGGATTTCTTTTCTGCTCCATTTTGCGGGATTGGGTTTATACATCCATTCGTCTTCGTATAAACCCTTAAGTTCGTCAGTATAATTATTTATAACTGCTTGCAATTGTTCTATTACTTTTTCCATTTTATTAAGTTATTGAACTGTGTTTATTCTTACAGCCATTCAATTTTCCAGTCCTTTAATAATTACTTCCTTTGAGCGGCAGGGATAGCCAAATTGGGAGTCAATTAATTTGGGGCTATTAATGATTTTGTAAAAATCATCCAGGTATTTTATAGTTGTTTTTACATACGCCGGATTAAGCAAAGGGCAACTGGTATAAACGTTATAAAAATCGGTTTTAAGTTTGTTGAATAATGTAAAAGTTTCATCAAATTGTTTTTTATCCTCAATACAGTATCCCCGGTACAGGCGCTCTTTTACACTGTTAAGGCCAAGCTCAACCGGGGGAATAGCGTAAGGTGCATTTACTATTCCGGAATAATCAAAATCATAAGGAACAGTTTGCGGCGGGCTTACAGAATCTTTACCAAGCAGCCGTACATTGTGCAGGTAAGGTACAGACCAATCAGTATTACCAATCATAAATTCAAAAACAGCCATTCGTATAAAACTTGTTTTATCGGTCTTTCCGGGAAAAATCATTTTTCGTTTTAATATAAAAGTATTGCTCCTGCCGGCCATTACATTATCATCTTCAAGTAAAATACAATAATGCGTTTCTGTTTTTTTTCTTTTCAGGGAATCCTCAAAGTCTACCTGTACAAGCCTTGCTTTAAAACTTTCTTCGGTTAACAGGTTATATAATTTATATACAAGCCATTCGCGTATTACATAGTCATCATCAATACAGCTGGTAACTAGTTTTAATTTATCCTGCCCGTTAAAAACAGTTGATCCAAGCGATTCTTTTCCGGCAAAATTCAACAGCAATGGAGGCATTAAACAGTTCTCTGCACTGCGCCTGAAATTTCCCCTTGTTTTTATATTAAGTGGTATTGAAACAATTGAGCTGTCATTGTTTTTATATTGAAGCTGCATTGGGTGGTAAACTGCAGCATCTGTTCTGTCATTAAACAGTTCGCGAAGTTTACCAGTCAATTTAAAATGAAGTATAGAATCATTTTCAAATAATGAACTTTGAACCAATCCCGCTTTTTCTTTTGAGGCAGGATCATTTAAGCTTTGATCCTGGGCATGTGCAGCCTTTATACACAGGGAACATAAGCAATAAAAGAAAATTCTCATGCTTACTGAAATTTGCATTTTTAATAATTTATTGCAATTATAAAATTCACCCGGATTTTTAAAGGTAAAAAGCAATTTATTTTTTTCCGGGTTCTTTATTAAGAAACAATTTAATTATCTTTAATGAGCATTAAAAATTAAAATAATCAATTGCCAGTTAGATTGCCAACTAATCATCTGCAGGCCTTTGAGATAAGAACCAGGTTGCCAAGAATATTATTAAACTGCAATGCTTTGATACCATGAAAGAACAACCATGAACCGGTTCCGATGCATGCTGTAAAGTACACTTGCTTTAAAATAGGGAACCCGTCTTAAGATAAATAAACCGCACCAGTAATAATTCCCAAAAACAAAAATTAAGATTATGAAAATTACAATTGAAAACCTTGTAGAAGTAAAAGTAAAATCCAGTGCGCAGCAAGATGTATTAACTGCGTTCAACAACTTAAACGACCAGTATAAAGTGAATAACTTTTTGCGGATCGCTCATTTTATGGGGCAGGTATGCCATGAAAGTGGTGGCTTTTCTATTGGTGCAGAAAATATGAATTACACAAACCCTCACCGGCTGATGGATGTATGGCCATCACGTTTTAAAACACTCGACTTTGCAAACCAATATATTAAAAACCCACAGAAGCTTGCCAATTTAGTATATGCAAACCGCATGGGCAATGGCGATACTGCAAGTGGTGACGGATTTAAATACCGCGGAAGAGGCCCCATGCAAACAACAGGCAAAGAATCTTATGCAAGGTTCAGCAAGAAAATATTTAACGATAACCGTTTGCTGGATAATCCCGATCTGCTGCTTGATATAAATGTTGGGCTACAGTGTGCATTTATCGAATGGAACGATGGCAGCTGCAATAAATTTGCCGATGCCGATGAGTTAAAATCAATTACAAAAATTATTAACGGCGGATTAATTGGCCTTGATGGAAGAAGGTTATGGCTCTCCACATGGAAACATGCATTGCGCAATAACCCGGCTTAATAATGGTTTAGGTTCTTTTGAAAAAGAATATTTTTAATTTGGCACCGTAAACAAATGGTGTCATTTTTTTTGTCCAAACAGCAGAACTTTATTCATCGTCCCTTGCGTCGCACACTTGTACATTGGGAACATGCATGAACTTTTTTACAGCCAATACAAATCAAGTAAAGTTTTAAAAACAATCCTTTAAACTTCGCTTCGGTAAAGCTGCAATCCATTCTTTAGTACAAGAGTGCGACGCAAGTAAAGCTTAATTTATAGCCTTCAGCTTGGCCAAAAAAATATCCGCAAAACAAACTTTCATTTGTGTTACGGATAACTAAAAACAAAACAGATAATTTATTGTAACTCCCATGCAAGGGCACTTGCACCAAGTATGGCAGCATCAGATTCTTTTAAATGGCTCACCAAAATTTTTACTTTGTTTTGAAATATCTGTATCAGGTTTGCTTCCATGTGTTCGCGTGTAGGTTTTAAAATAAGTTCACCCGCTTTGGTTAATCCGCCAAAAAGAATAATCGCTTCGGGGCTGCTGAACATGACTGCATTGGCCAGTGCCATACCCAGTATTTTACCGGTAAATTCAAAAATTTCTTTAGCAACAGCGTCTCCTGCAATAGCGGCTTCAAATACTTTTTTAGAATCTATATCTTCAGGTTTAAAACTGCGTAAAACACTTTTTGTTTTTGTATTTTTCATCATTTCAAGGGCAGTAAGCCTTACGCCGGTTGCAGAGGCATAACTTTCGAGCGAGCCTTTTTTACCCGTGCCTTCGTGCATGCGGCCATCAGGAATAATGATCGTATGGCCAATCTCGCCTGCAAACCCATCATGACCGTAAATCAAGTGACCATTTGCCACAATCCCGCTGCCCACACCGGTTCCAAGGGTTATCATGATAAAATCCTTCATGCCCTGGGCAGCACCATACATCATTTCGCCAAGTGCCGCAGCGTTTGCATCGTTGGTTAAAACCACAGGCAATTTAAATTTATCTTCAATCATTTTTGCCAGCGGAATAATTCCTTTCCATGGCAGGTTAGGCGCATACTCAACTGTGCCGGTATAATAGTTTCCGTTTGGTGCACCTACGCCAATACCTTTCATGCGGCCAACGCCACCGGCCTTATCAATCAGTACTTTTAAATGGTCGTGAAGTTCATCAATAAACGTTTCTACCTGTTTATGTTTTTTGGTAGAAATATCGCCAGAGAATAAAACATTACCCACGCGGTCAACTATGCCAAACTTGGTGCCGGTTCCGCCAATATCAATACCAATAACCAAAGGCTCAACGGATGGTTTTGAAGTTGCCATAAAAGATGATTATAAAAATGAATTTTAATATTTATTTTTTGAGCCGGGCTGAAGAATAACTATTAAGCTTTTCTTGCGTCGCACTCTTGTACTGAATAAACTTTACTGAACAAAGAATACACAAAAAAATATTCTAAATGTCTTTCAGTTTTACTTAATGACCTCCGCTAATTTTTACATCATAATCAATACCCTGCGATTTCAAAATTGTCTTGCACCTTACAGCATAAAAAACTAAATAAGCAAAACAGCAAACGCCAATAATATAACTAAATTGAATACCAATTTTATCAGCAATCAAACCTTGCAAAACGCTTATTATTCCTCCGCCCATAATCATCATGATGAGAAGGCTGCTGCCCTGGCCTGTATTTTTGCCCAAACCAGCAACTGCCAGTGTAAATATGCAGGGCCATAATGTACTGCAAAATAGCCCAACGCTTATAAATGCATACGCGCTCACCATACCCGAAGTAAGCATACCAATGCATAAAGCCAAAATGCCCATTGAAGCAAAAATCAGTAACATCCTGGCTGGGTTGCCTTTACTTAAAATGTCGCAGATAATCATCAATGCAATTACGAATGCATATACAAAGAACTGTGTAACGTCATGCTGCATTATGGAATTCACCGTTAGAAAAACCCCAAAAGCAATATACGGCAATAAAAAATTTAATACCTGTTTCGCCCCCTTACTAACATCAAAAGCCCCAACTGCTCCTGTCCATCGGCCAATCATTAAACTGGCCCAATATAATGAAATATAGGGGGCTATTTTTTCTGTGGGTACGCCAAGGTGTTGCTGCATATAAGCCGGTAAATTACTTGCAGTGGAAACTTCTACACCTACATATACAAATATGCCAATCATACCCAGTACAAGTTGCGGATATTGAAAAGCTGATGACTTATGTAAAATTTTGCCTCCAACAGCAGCTTCTTCTTCAGCAACATGTTCAAGGTCTATTTTATTTGGTACAGAAGATAATTTAATAAATACTGCTACAAGTAAAAAAGCAACGCCAAGAATCAGGTAAGGCGTTTTAACGCTTTCAATACTCGCTACCGAAGAACCGGATGCTACACTTCCGAAAATAGCAAAACTTACCAGCAAAGGTCCGATAGTAGTACCAAAATTATTTACACCACCAGCCATGATTAATCGTTGCGAGCCAGTTTGGGGATCTCCCATAATAATTGCCAATGGATTGGCAGCAATCTGTTGTAAAGAAAAGCCCAGGCCAACTATAAATAATGCGCTGATCATTAAGATGAAAGAAGCAGTATTGGCCGCTGGATAAAACAACAAAGTACCGATTGCTGAAATAATTAAGCCGAGTGCAATTCCATTCTTATACCCGATTTTATTTAATACATCCCCGCCAATAGCTTTGGAGATAGCGAAATAAATTATAGACCCAACTGTATAAGCTACATAAAAAGCAAAAGATACTAACTGGCTTTGCGCCTGTGATAAATCAAATGCTTTTTTAAACACCGGGATCAGTATATCATTAGATGCGGCAACAAAGCCCCAAAAAAAGAAAACAGTAATGAGCGTTCCAAACTGTGACCAGTTAGTTTTTTGGTTCATGATCAATCGTTAAAAGTGGTGAATTAAAATAAAGCTGTAAAGTAAATACATTTTACATTTTTAAAAATTTTAAATCTTTTGAACTTATTAATTAATTTCATCCATAAATTGTGTGCCTTCTTAAACTAACGCTTCTCAACTAATGGAAATAATTCACGTAAGTGCAGAATGTTACCCCGTTGCTAAAGCAGGTGGCCTCGGCGATGTGGTTGGGGCTCTTCCTAAATACCAAACTGCAATGGGGCACAAGGCAAAAGTGGTAATGCCAATGTACCGAACCAAATTCCTTTATCAAAACGAATGGGTAGTAGATTTTAAAGGCCATACCAATCTGGGCGAAAAATGGTTCGATTTTACCGTAATAAAAGAGAAGCACAACAAGCTTGGTTTTGATTTATACCTCATAGATATTAATGGCCTGCTCGACCGTGAAAATGTATATGGTTACAGCGATGATGCAGAGCGCTTTACTTCTTTTCAAATTGCTGTAGTTAACTGGCTAAGCCATTGGCAGCATAAACCCGATATTATTCATTGTCACGATCATCACACAGGGCTTATTCCTTTTATGATGAAGCATTGTTACGATTACAATAAGCTCGCAGATATACCCTCTGTTATTACTATTCACAACGCGCAGTACCAGGGATGGATGGGCTGGGATAAGAGTACTTACATCCCTCGCTGGGATCCCTGGAAAAGGGGCTTGCTCGAATGGGAAGGCAACATTAACCCTCTGGCTTCTGCAGTAAAAAATGCATGGAAAGTAACAACTGTAAGCTGGAGTTACCTTGATGAACTGAGAGAAAATTCAAACGGCCTTGAAGCATTGTTCGAATACGAAAAAGGTAAATCAGTTGGCATACTTAATGGTATAGATGCCGATGTGTGGAGCCCCGAAACCGATACCTATATAGACAATCATTACACCGATGAAACCGTTGATGAAGGTAAGCTCGAAAACAAAAAACTTTTATGCGAAAGGTTCAATCTCGACATTGAAAAACCTTTGTTTGTTTTTATAGGAAGGCTTGTTGGCGAAAAAGCCGCAGACGTTCTACCCGATGCCATTCTTTCTTCCATGTACAGCCTGCAGGGCAATATTAATTTTCTTATTCTCGGCAGTGGCGACCCTCATGTTGAGTGGCAGCTAAGCCAACTTACCAATCATTTCCCCGGCAACTATAATGCAGTAATTGGATACAACGAAAAGCTAAGCCACCTCATGTATTCCGGTGCCGATTTTCTCATTATGCCAAGCCGCGTAGAACCTTGTGGCTTAAACCAGATGTATGCCATGCAGTATGGTACCGTACCCGTTGTAAGAAGTACGGGAGGTTTAAAAGATACGGTCGTTGATATGGGCGATACAAAAGGCTGGGGTATCCGCTTTAACCATGCAAGCGTGGGTGACATTACTTACTCAATTGGCAGGGCTCACGATCTTTTTTATACTGACAGTGAGCATCTTACCTGGATGCGCAAACGCATGATGAACATAGACAACAGTTGGGAAAACGCAGTACAACAATACATCAACGTTTATACAAGTTTAAAGTAAGCTGGCAACGTTTTATTAAAGCTCTTTTACAGGTTATTATTTAAGAAAAAAATTAGCCAGGCTTGAGAATATGCATGAAGCATCCGTTGCGTCGCACTCTTGTACGATTGGAAAGTTATCAGCAATCAGCGGTCAGGTATGAGCATTTCTGCAGTATGTGTTTTTTTTACTGATAGCTGATTGCTGAAACCTGATACCTCAGTACAAGAGTGCGACGCAAGAGGTGATGCCATGAAAAATTTCAGCCGGGAACATCACTGTATTAAAGAATTGTGTGGAAGGGAAATAATTTATTAATGAAAAGTATTTCTGCATTATCTTGTTATAAATTACATTTAATATAAATTACCATTTAAATTTTCAGCCATATGTTTTCCTTATCAAAGTCGGTCGTATCAGTTATCCTGGGTGGTGGTGCAGGCAGCAGGTTGTACCCGTTAACAGCAGCACGCTCCAAGCCGGCAGTGCCAATTGCAGGCAAGTACAGGTTGGTAGATATACCCATCAGCAACTGTATTAATTCAAGTATCAACAGGATATTTGTTTTAACGCAGTTCAACTCCGCGTCGCTTAACAAGCATATCAAAAACACGTACCATTTCAGCGCATTCAGTACAGGTTTTGTAGACATTCTTGCTGCTGAGCAAACCCCTGATAATCCTGGTTGGTACCAGGGTACAGCAGATGCGGTACGCCAGTGTTTACGCCATATTGCCAACAATGATTATGAGTATGTTTTAATATTAAGCGGCGACCAGTTGTACCAGATGGACTTTGCCGCCATGATCAATGAACACCGTGCAAAAGGCGCTGATATTTCCATTGCCACTATACCTGTTGGCGACAGGGAAGCGCCTGAATTTGGTATACTTAAAGCCAATGAAGAAAACTTTATTACCAGCTTTATAGAAAAGCCAAAGAAAGAAATATTAGGTGAATGGACAAGCGATACCGGTGCTGAAATGCAAAGGCAGGGAAGAAACTATTTAGCCTCTATGGGTATTTATATTTTTAACCGCAGCCTGCTTGATACGCTGCTGAAAGATGAATACCCTTCTGCAACAGATTTTGGTAAAGAGATTATGCCAAACTCTATTGAAAAATATAAAGTGATCAGCTATCAATACGATGGTTACTGGACTGATATTGGAAACATCTACTCCTTCTTCGAAGCCAATATTGCATTAACAGATGATATACCTGCGTTCAATTTATTCGACAGCAGCAAAACAATTTTCACCCGTTCAAGGATGCTGCCTCCGGGTAAGATAAGCGGTACTACATTAGAGAAAACTGTGGTAGCTGAAGGGTGCCTCATTTTCGCAAGCCGTATTGAAACAAGTGTGCTGGGTATACGCTCCAGGATTGGTCATGGCACTACAGTTGTAAGCTGTTACTTAATGGGTAATGATTACTATGAAACGCTTGAGCAGATGGAATCTAATGCAAGTAAAGGCATACCAAAAATTGGCATCGGTGAAAGGTGCTATATTAAGAATGCAATTATAGATAAAAACTGCCGCATAGGCAACGATGTACGCATAAACGGCGGTATGCATTTAGAAAATACAGACCATACTTTATACACGGTTAAAGAAGGTATTGTAGTTGTAAAAAAAGGCGCAATACTTCCTGATGGTTTTGTAATATAATTTCTACTTAATAAAGAACATCCTTTTGCCGGGATGTTTTTTTTATTGCAGGTTTGTTTTCGTGTATTTTTTACATATCTAACTTTAAACGATTGCTATGTCCTCAACTAATTCTGCTGGCTCACCTTCAGCGTTTTCAATCCTGCGACCAAGATTAAATTTTGCACAGATATTCAATATGAGTTTTGGGTTCTTTGGAATACAGTTTGGATGGGATTTGCAAAGGGCAAACATGGGCCCTATTTATGAATACCTTAAAGCTTCACCGGATCAAATCCCGTTGTTGTTCCTCGCAGCGCCGCTTACAGGTTTAATCATGCAGCCAATTATTGGTTATATGAGTGATAGAACATGGCATCCAACCTTTGGGCGCAGAAGGCCCTATTTTTTAGTAGGTGCCATCCTTAGCAGCATTTGCTTATTTTTAATGCCCAACAGCGGATCATTATGGATGGCAGCCGGACTGCTCTGGATACTTGACACATCGGGTAATATAGCAATGGAACCCTTCAGGGCTTTTGTTGCCGATAAGCTGCCAGAAAGCCAGCGAACAAGTGGTTTTGCCATGCAAAGTTTCTTAATAGGTGTAGGTGGAAGCATTGCCTCCGCACTGCCCTGGATCATGTCGCATGTTTTTCAGATATCCACCTCCGCTTCTGAAGGCGGCATCCCCCCTTCGGTAAAATTTGCGTTCTACACCGGTGGTACAATATTTCTTATTTCAGTATTGTACACCGTATTTACAAGTAAAGAATACCCGCCTGCGGATGTAAACTTTAAACAGAAAATAAAAGACAGCAATAAAGGCATTGGCGGCGGTGTAACAGAGATACTTCACGCAATCAAAAACATGCCTGCAAAAATGAAACAGCTTGCGCTGGTGCAATTTTTCACATGGCCGGGGCTATTTCTTATGTGGTTTTATTACAATACAGCAGTTGCAAGAAATGTGTTTCATGCGGTTGGCACAACCGATCCTAATTACATAAAAGGCATAGAGTATGGCGGGCTCACATTGTCTTATTACAATATTGTGGCTTTTCTTTTTGCATTGGCTATTCCTTTTGTTGCCAAAAAACTTGGCAG
Organism: Chitinophagaceae bacterium; assembly: GCA_025351145.1. Classification (GTDB taxonomy): domain Bacteria; phylum Bacteroidota; class Bacteroidia; order Chitinophagales; family Chitinophagaceae; genus Limnovirga. The sequence continues at coordinate 17,871 of JANXWM010000110.1, read as the reverse complement.
AAGGCTTACCCATACTTTTTGTTTAACCTGCGGGGCAATCGGCTTAATTTGCGTTGGGTTGGTAAAAGAACCCATTCAATTGTATTTCTGCATGACGGGCGTTGGCATAGCATGGTCGAGCATACTGTCCATGCCTTATGCAATGCTTGCAGGTGCATTGCCCGAAGATAAAATAGGTGTTTATATGGGCATATTCAATTTCTTCATCGTACTGCCGGAAATAATTGCTTCTTTATTTTTTGGATGGATCATGCAGCACCTGCTCAACAATGACCGTATACTTGCTGTACAACTGGGTGGTGTATTAATGGTAGTGGCGGGCATTATATGCTACTTTGTAGTGAAGGAAACCAAAAACGACACAGCCACCGATAGCGAAATAGCCAGCCTGGAAATAGAAGAACAACGCTCGGTATAATCGTTAATCATTTTTGTATATACCGGGCTTTTGGATTGCTATTAAGCTTTACTTGCGTCGCACTCTTGTACGTTCGTAATACTGAACAGCAAGAAAACCACAAAGACACGAAGACGCAAAGCATCACAAAGCCTTAGTGCACCTTAGTGTCTTAGTGCTTTTGTGGTTCTGGCTGTTTCTCCGCTCAACATTGTTCCAACCGTACAAGTGTGCGACGCAACAGGCGATTAGCTTTGTTCTGAAAGACCGGCCCAAAATTTATTCAAATTATTAAACGCTGTTTATATGAAAAAGAAGTCTTTTGTTTTATGTTTCATAGCAATCCTGAGTGTAGCTGTTTCTTTTGCTCAGTATGCAAAAATATACCCAACAAACTGGTGGGTTGGTATGAAGTATAACAAGGTGCAGCTTTTAATAAAAGGCAATTACGACGGGTTTAGCAAAGAGCAGGTTCGCATTAATTATGCCGGTGTTCAATTAAATAAAGTAAGCAAATTCGAAAACGGAAAATACCTTGCTGTAGATATAACAATTGCCGCAACAGCAAAACCCGGAAATGTAAATATTGAATTTATTTCTGGTGGCAAAGGGCATGCTGTTGCATGGCCATTAAAAACCCGCAGAACCGGCAATGGCTCTGCATTTGCTCAGGGTGTTACCTCTGCCGATTTTATTTATCTCTTGATGCCAGACAGGTTCAGCAATGGCGATCCATCCAACGATAAGTTTGCTGACATGAACGATACGCAGAGCGACCGTAACAACCCTTTCCTTCGTCATGGTGGCGACCTGCAGGGCATTACCAACCACCTTGATTATTTTAACGACCTTGGTGCAACAGCTTTATGGTTAACGCCAGTTGTGGAAAATGATCAGTCACTTACCGATGAAGGCGGTGCCATGCGCAGCGCTTATCATGGCTATGGCTTTACCGATCATTACCAGATTGACAGGCGTTTTGGCGGCAATGATGCTTACAAAAAGATGATCGATGCTGCCCATGCGCATCATTTAAAAATTATACAGGATGCAGTGTATAATCATATTGGCAACAAACATTTTTTATTCCTCGACCCACCGGCAAAAGACTGGTTTAACCAATGGCCGCAATATACCAACACACCTTATAAAGATCAGCCGCTGGTAGACCCTTATGCTTCTGAACGGGATAAAAATTTAACGGTTAACGGATGGTTTACACCATTTCTTCCAGATGTAAACCAACGGAATCCTTTCGTGGCGAATTTCCTTATTCAGCATGCATTGTGGACAGTGGAAGAATTTGGTATCGACGGCTGGCGTGTGGATACTTATTTCTACAGCGACCGCGATTTTCTAAATAATATAAACGCAGCTTTATACAAAGAATATCCGCACATAACCATATTCGGCGAAACAACCATGCAGAGTGTTTTGGAGCAGGCTTATTACAGTCAGAACAACATCAATATTGTATGGAAAAGCAACCTGCTGGGCGTAACAGATTTTCAATGGCAGGGCGGCACACTCTCTGCATTAAACGAAGGTTTTGGCTGGGGTAGCGGCATTACAAAATTATACAACACCTTGCTGCAGGATATGCTTTACAAAGATCCCATGCGCAACGCCATATTTCTCGATAACCACGACCAGGACAGGTTTTACTCCGTAATAGGCGAAGACTTTAGTAAATACAAAATGGGCATTGGTCTGTTGTTAACACAGCGCGGCATACCGCAGTTATATTATGGCACAGAGATATTGATGAAGAATTTTAAAAACCCATCTGATGCAGAAGTACGCAGGGATTTTCCCGGTGGCTGGGCAAACGATCCACAAAATAAATTTGTTGCAGAAGGCCGTTCTCCGCAGGAAAATGAAGCGTATAATTATGTAAAAGCGCTGGCACAATTCCGCATGCATTCCAGCGCAATTAAAACGGGCAAAACCATGCAGTTTGTTCCCGAAGATGGGGTATATGTATACTTCAGGTACGATGCGCAGCAAACCGTAATGTGCGTAGTAAACACCAACGATGCCGCAAAAGATATTGACTTTAGCAAGTATACAGAAAGAACCAAAGGTTTTACTAAAGCGAATAATGTAGTAAGCAAAACAGAAATAAGCATTACCGAAAAATCTTCTATTCCTCCCAAAACAATGTGGGTGCTTGATTTAAAGAAATAGATTTTTTGCAGCCGGACAGATGGCATACTATGAAGCCTTCGTTGCGTCGCACTCTTGTACTGTTGGATTATATATTGGGCTTTTACCTTAGCGTAGATCGAACTGGATTGAAGTTGGCAGGGGCACCAACATCTGCGAAAAGCATTTAGCGTTAATAACTGAATTTTTTGGTAAAGGGGGTTAGTTCGGGTATTTTTGAGTTGGCAGTAACTTACTGAACAGTAAAATGACATACGAGTTTGAAGTAATAGAAGTCAAATGGCATCATAACAGAGGGAATTTTATCTTTGCCCGACACCTGGGAAATAGGAATGACTTTAATATACCCGAGGGCTGTCTTTTTGGAGACATTCCAATTTATAATTACACAGAAATGCGTCCCTTACATGATGAACACGGAGTTCCGCAGTTTGACATATTTGTTTTCCGACCACTTTCAATGAAATGGCTTGCCAACAACCATTTTGTAGAAGGACAACAAGTTAAACTTATTATTGAATAAAAGCAAAGCTCCGCTTCAATCTCCGCTTCGGTAAAGCTCAATATATAATCCAACCGTACAAGAGTGCTCCCGAAGCTTCGGGAGCAAGTAAAGCCAAATTGGTGTTCTTTTGCCCGGTAAAAAACATTTGAAATTTCGATTTGGATATAAGATTTGAATCTATATCTTTGCACTCCTAAAAAATGCCGTAAGGAGGTATAACAAATATGCTTATCATCGATTCAAAAGACTGCGAAAACATAGACAAGGCGCTTAAGAAGTACAAGAAGAAGTTTGAAAAAAGTAAAGTACTGCTTCAGTTAAGGGAACGCCAGAGTTTTATAAAGCCGTCCATCAAACGCCGTCAGGAAGTTTTGAAAGCTGCATACAAACAGCAGATAGCCAGCGGAGTAATAGAAAAATAAGGTAATATTTTACCCGGATATAATTCACAGCCATAAGGTTTGTAACTTTATGGCTGTTTCTATGTTACTACCTCATTATACACATGTACAATCATTTTTAAGCTACCTTACATTTGAAAAAAGGTATTCCCAGCATACTATTATCTCCTATCGTAACGATCTTGAACAATTCTTCGTTTTCCTTTCCGGCCAATACGGCGAAACGCCGGCAGATTCAATTACCGCTTCCTTTATACGTTCATGGCTCGCTGATTTAAAAGCAGATAACATAAGCGCCAAAAGTATTAACCGTAAAATATCGGCCCTTAAATCGTTTTTCAAATACATGGTAAAACAGGGAGTTATTACAAAGACTCCTATGGTTACCATTATTTCGCCAAAAATCAGCAAACGGCTGCCCACTTTTGTTGAAGAAAAAAATACAGATACACTATTTAAGTATGTTGAATTTGGTGATGACTGGAAAGGCAAAACCGACAGGCTTATCTTATCGCTGCTTTACCATACAGGCATGCGTTTGAGCGAATTGACCGGCCTTAAAGAGCAGCAGGTTGATGAAGGTTATTCGCAATTAAAGGTATTGGGCAAAGGCAATAAAGAAAGGATTATCCCTGTATCGAAAGACCTGCTTAACGACATAAAAGATTACTTATCGCAAAAACCGGCGAGGTTGCCGGGTGTTACCCAGGTTTTGGTAAATGACAAAGGAAAACCACTATACCCTAAATATGTTTATAACACGGTAAAGAAATATCTTGGTATGGTAACTACACTTGAAAAGAAAAGCCCGCACGTATTACGCCACACTTTTGCCACACATTTAATGAACCATGGTGCCGATCTTAATGCAGTAAAAGAATTGCTTGGTCATACAAGCCTTGCAGCAACTCAGGTATATACCCATAACACTATTGAAAAGCTGAAAGACGTTCATAAAAAAGCCCACCCTAAAGCTTAAACCGGTATATAATTTTTACCAGAAAATTTACACAAACAGGCTATAAATAGTTGCTTCAAAATTTGATTTTATGTTCAGTAAGTTCTAATTTACATACTGTAATCAAATATCCATGAAAGAACTTTTTAGTATAAGTTCTTTATTTATTGTTCACCTTTTAAAAAGCGGTATGCTATGAACGTTAACATCCAGACAGTGCACTTTGATGCCGATGTAAGTTTAACAGAGTACGTAAACAAAAAACTTGAAAAGCTTGGTACTTTTCACGACAAAATTGTAAAGGTTGATGTATTTCTGAAGCTCGATAATGTAGTGCACACAATTAAGGACAAGATCGCAGAAATCAGGGTGCAGGTGCCCAGGCACAATTTTTTTGTAAAAGCATCTTCCAAGTCTTTTGAAGAATCTTTTGATTGTGCATTAGACTCATTAGTAACACAAATAAAACGAAAAAAAGAAAAATTAGCAGCTTAAAAATTTAAAGGCCACACAGTTTGTGTGGCCTTTTTTTTTGCACATAACTCACTTTGTAAAATTATCTGTTCAGCAATGTGTTTGGCAAACAGAATAGTTGATATTTTGAACTAAGCAAATTAACTGTTATTAAGCTTTACTTGCGTCGCACACTTGTACGGTTGGATTATATATTGAACTTTTACCGAAGCGTAGATTGAAGCGAGTGATGAGCTTTGCCTTAGCGAGATTGAAGCGAGAATTGCTTTATTCAGTGTGGAATGGATTGGATAAATCCTACTTAGATATAGAATGTAAAAGGTAATCGGTTTCAAATTTTGAAAACGTTGAACTACTTATCGTAATCGTTGCAACAAAAGGGCTTCCAACTATTAACTGTTTGGGATTAAAGAATAGAAATTTTTTGCCCCGAACTTCTTTGATTTCTTTCCATGGAATTAAAATGGGATCATGGAATAATCGAAATAAGAAAATTGTTTTTAAATAAATCCCTTCTTCATTGTATTTTAGAATTATTGCATTTCGATAATTGGCGCTGTTAATCGAAGCTGAAATTATACCGATTCTACTTCCTATAAATGTATCTTCCACTTTATATTTTGCTGCAAGATCTGCCCAACCAAATTTGGAGATAATGAACGTAACTAAAATCCACATACCTACAAATAAAATTGGAAAGAAATAAGACAGGTTTGTCATATACTTATACATTAAGTCATCAAAAAATTACCCACAACTCAAATATAGGCGTACCAAACCCCATCACCAAAAAAACCGGATATCGCTTATCAATACTTTATAGAGCTTTTTTTTTGCTAAATAGTGCGCCAATACTTTTTTTACCGCTTCAATCTACGCTTCGGTAAAAGCTCAGTCATAATCCGAATGTACAAGAGTGCGACGCAAGTAAAGCTTCATAAAAGCTCTACAGCCGGGTACATCATTTTTTGAAATTATTATACTTCTACCACTTCGGTTTTGCTGAGGTAATCGTGGAGGGTTTTATCGAGAAATGGAATGAAAAAACAATCTACAGGAAATATTCTTATAAAACTTCGTACTAAAAACTGAATGAAGGATGGCCTGCCGTCTTTTGCATTTACCACTTTACTGTAGGTAAGCCACTTGCCGGGGGTGCGTGCAAAAAGCAGTTCGAAAAAAAGATAATACACAAACTGCACCATCATAAAAATATAAGGAAACTGCACATAGTAAACGTGGTAATACTGTGCGTAAAATACCCAACCTGTGTTTACTATGTAGGTGATTACAAAAATGATTGCCGAATCAATGAGAAAATTGAGTGTTCTTGTTCCAATGCCAACTCTGTTCATGCTGCAAATATCACCTCATTAAATACATTTTTCCATATCCTTTGTTGAAATATTTATCAGTACTTATCTGGCTGTCTCCGTTGGTGGTATTGAACTTATCCAACTGTTTACCATTTAGGTTGGTTATTACGCGGTATAGGTAAACACCGTTGGCTAATTTTTGTCCGTACATATCCGTGCCATCCCATTTATATTCAGTAATATTTCTGCCTATATGCAATGGCCCGAGTTCTTCTTTGGTAATTTCTTTTACAATTTTACCTGTAATGGTGAGCACCTGTATACGTATATTCTGCGGCAGCACACTGCCTGTTACCGTAAATACAAATGCCGTTGATGTAGTAAATGGATTGGGGTAATTAAACATATTACTGATCATGGGCTTATTGTACACCTGGAACGATACTGTATAATCTGTATTGCCCGCCGTGTTGCCTTTTTGATCCTGTCCATGAACAATTAACTGGTAAGTTCCATCTTCGAGGAAGAAAGGCGTAAAATCAACCGTAGCCGTATTTTCTGTTCCTCCCGGAGTAGCAGGCGTAAACCTGAGCGTGTCGTTATTAAAATAAAACCTTCTTAAACTTCCATCGGGATATTGCAGTTGCACTTTTAGCAATGCCGTATCATTGAGCAAAAGAAATTTAGATTCGTCTTTCAGTTTAATAAGTATATGTGGCAAAGAAGATACAATATCATTATTCAATATATGGATACCATCGAAAGTAACATCAAGCACAGGTTTATAATCATCAGAAGCTACAGCGAAATCTTTATAGAGTATATTATTAAAGTGATATTGTTCCGGCTGGTCATTATCCGGGTTAACATCAAGGAAAAGCTTATTCTTTCCATTGAAATTTTTCGAATCCATTAAGTAAGTAATGGTTGCGGTATCTCCCGGGCTTAATTTCTTCAATCTTGAAACGGGTAAAATACTGGTTACATTACTTGCATCGGTAACCGTGAAGTTTACTTTTATACTGTCGCTAAAAGGCACATCGCTTATATTTTTGAATGCAATAGAAAACGGTGATTGCTCGCCAATATTCAAAGTGTCTTTAAATGTAAACAGGATATTGGGTGCAAGGGCACCTTCGGGTACAGGATCGTAAAGAATGCGCCAGTAACGCAACTGGTATGGCGTAAGGTTAATACTGTCCGCATTACGCATACGCAGCTTTAAATATGGATATTGAGACACATTAACTGATGATATATCAAAATCCTGCTGCGCATTTGTAAGTGTGTACAAAGTAGTTTCGGTGCCGGTTAAGGAAACACCAACCACATCAACGGTTACAAAATCTCCCGGGCCTGCATCAACAGATGAGCCGCGCCATTTTACCTGTTTCCACGCCGCGGCAGGGCCAAAAGATGGGGAGGTAATATAGCCTAATGTATCGGGTGTTGCCACATTTTTTACTAATGTTATCTGATCATTTATGTTTTGAGAAAGTACCCATGCAGCTGAAACGGATGCATTATTTTTAGCGTACACAAAAGCCCATATCCGCGGATAAGTGTATTGATCAAAACCGGTAAAACCAGCATTCATGAAACGATCGTAAGCGGTATTTCCTTTGCCGTAGTAAATAGAATCTTTTTTCCAGCTATCAACATAGGGTTGGGTGTTGAAATTGCCGCTATTATTGAGATCATTCAATATGACCCTTGCAGTAACAATGTAACCATTGGGTACCCAATCTAAAAAATCCCTCATCAACCTTCTACCCGCGGGTGTTCCGGCAACAGTTGAATCTAAATAAGAGAATTCGAAATTATTTGCTGTGCCAATTTTTCCGCTTCCATCACAGGTAACTGCACTGCCCATAAACTGGCCATAAGTACCCGAAGGAACAGTAGAAGGAACCTTTTGATTATAAAGTGGTTTAAGTGTTAAAGGATCAAAAACATTGAATATAACTGAATGCCCGAGGCAGGCACTTGCAGCAATTGTTGCCCCATTGATCTGTACTTGGAAATCCGCAGGTATATCGTACGTTGAAGAAAAAACGGAATTAATAATTTTTATAGCAGAAGAATCTGGTGTAAACATCCATTTCCGGCTAAAACTATCAATGTAAATCCTTTCAACAGAAGATTTTAAATGCTGATATACATGCGACTGATTATAGCCAAAATTACTGCCGGGCAGGTATACAAAACTATTGGTATTCCATGTATTGTTTCCATCTGAAGCAACAGGTGCAACCCTCCAGTAATAAACAGTGCTGTCTGTGAAACTGATACCGGGATTAAATTCCAGTACACCACCCACTGAAGTGATGGTTTCACTGTACCGCAGCGGCGAATTAAATAACTCGGTCGTATCTATCTGCATTACATACTGCTTCAGTGTCATTAGGGGGTTTGCGGTAGATGCCGTGAGTTTAATATTGCTCCTGTTTACAATACTGAAATTATAGGGATAAATGGGCTTCAGGCCATCTTCATAAATCTCAAATGTTTTAGTAACAGTATTGTTTAATTCACTTAGTTCATCAAATTCATTTTTATTATCTACACTTACAATAAGCTTATTGGTGCCTATATCTTTAGCGGGATTGATGAGCACCGTAAGCAAAACAGAATCAATAAATGTCAGTGATTTTATTTTTTTATCAACTAAGGTAACCATTGATCCATCAGGGTATTGCCGTTTAATAAGGATAGACACCGAATCTTTTAATGCCATTCCGATATTATAGAAATACGCTTTTATTTTAAAGGAATTATCAGCGACAGAAATAAAAGCAGGATCAATAATAACTTTTGAATCTTCTACTACAAAATCCGGTTTGCTGTGAGGGTTAATTTTTAAAGCAGGATCCCCATGCAATACGTTTTCTTCCGCATGAAGGTACCTGGTTGTAGAATCCAGGTATTTGTTATTGATTAAACGCAGCGCCGCACTCTCCATGTTTATTGCTATTCCCTGGCTGTATCCGGGTCCCGCAAGTGACGAATAAAACGCTTTGTTATATTCATCTAAATAATTAGCCACACCAAAATGCGAACTGGCAATGAATGCTATGGCACCTTTATCCTTTGCAAAAACAAAATTTTCTGAAAGCGATGTTATTTGAGAAAGCCTTGAAGTATCAAAAGAGTAAATATTCCCTGCATTACAGCCATTCACTAAAAAAACAGGGTATTTGCCGTAATTGCTGAATTGTTCGGGGGAATTAAGATTATAATCCAAAGCGGTTGCTGCGGAATGACCGAAATAATTCAACAGGCTGATTCCGTTATTAAAAAGCTGGGCCATTAAAGCATTGGTCAATGGTGTTTCCGGACCAGTAGTAAGCCGGCTGAATGTAGTAACATTTGCTCCATACAATGGCCCTTGAATGGTATCCCGGTAGCTGTTAAGATAAGATCCAAGGTAATCAAGAGATGGGTCATTTGCACCTACCACATGTACCATCGTTTTCATCCAGGCCTTGCTGTCTATAGTTTGTACAGTGCTTTGTTGCGCCTGCTCGTATGTTTTTATTTTACCTAGGTACGCTTGTACTTCTTCCGGGGAAATTGCTGCAAGCCTTCCAATTGGAGTTGCTGCTATAGGTGCATAATTATCTGAAGCAAGTAAATTATCAGAAGCCGGCCAGCCAAAAGTGGGTACAAGGTTTAGCTTATTATCAAATGGGGAGTTTTCATTCTCCCTGTATTCATTATAAGTAACAGCCTTCCCAATTAAAAAAACGAACTTTGGTGCAATAGTAAATTTACTGCGGGCAAACTTTAAAAAGTTTTTTATACTCAATGGATGCAGCTTAATACCATAAGCAAACTGATCAACTATCTCTTCTATATCAACAATCTTTGCATTAAAACTCCCTCCTGCTGTGCTGTTCCTGTATTGCCTGTATTCATCTATAGCAGTTGAAGCGCCAAACAATATTTTATTGGAAATAATCAGATAATCCCCCTGGTTACTGCTGTTGGTGTAATCTGTAAAATTGCGTTTTATTAAACTGTTTATGATATTCAGGTTTGATCCATCTTCACTTGCCAAAACTAATTTTCTGTCTGTTGCACTTGCGGGCAATGCATATCTTAAAATACCTGCCTGTGCTGTATTTGCTGTATATCTTTTGTTATTTGTAAGATCATATAAAACAGGGGCAACCGAATTACCCCATTTAAAATTACTTACCTCAAGGTAATTGCCCAGCACACTTGCAGGAAGTGTAAATTCAAAATTTTGCTGCGCCCCAAAATCAAAAAGCCGGGGATATTTTAAATCAACAAAACCTACAGCCATCCTGTCATTCAAGTCGCCATTTCCGTTGATAAAACTAAAATTAGCAACGCTTTTATTGCTGATAAGCGAAAGGGGGAAAGTGTCATTAAAAACAATTGCATTGATTGTAGTCAATTTATTGCTCATAACGTTTGTTCCGTTTACATCAACTTTTACAATGCGGTTGCTTCCTAAAAATGAGTTACCTACAAAACTTACCTGCAAAGTTGCATCAGGCCCGTTTGAGGCGACATGTAAAGTATCACTAACCAACTGCATCGGGTTCAAAGGATAAATTTCATTGCTTGCCCAAAATTCGCCCAAATCGTAAGTAGACGAATAAACATATTCACCAAAATATACAGGCTTACCCCAGTTTATCCTTTGTTGATAATCTAACCTGTAATCGTACAAAAAATAAGGTTCGGGAGCCAACGTATTATTTGCTACATCATTTACTGCATCCGCAATCCGAAAATTATTACCTGCTGTATTTACCGTTAAAAAATAACTGGCTGTATCTGTTTCCAAACTCAATGCATCAGATAACTGGTTAGCACCATTTTTATACAATGCCTTATCTGGTTTTCCGTCATTTCTTTTTCCCCAGAATTCTATATAACCACCCGCAGGTAAAACCCCCGTTGAAACACTGGTGTACAAAGCAACCTGCTCCCCATTGCGCCAAAGCTGAAATTGTTCAGCAGGTATATTCCCCAACCCGTTAGATGAAAGCACATTTTGATTAATGTGGTACAGCCCGGTTGTACCCACTTTAAATTTATAATAGGTTTTACTGTAGTCTATCCATTCATTGTTCAATAGCTGCGCCTGCACAAAATGCGCAGTAAACAACAAGATCAATATCAATACAAATTTTCTCATGGTGCCGGGTAATACCCCTTTTGTTTTGTTTGTTTTTCAGCCCTCGGTAACTGGGGGAAACTACCCCTCTTTTTACTTTCCGCATCTTTTGGCATCAGGTCTAAACGAATAGAAAATATATGAGAATACAATGGGTTTCCCTGGTTCGCCAGGTTAGTAAATGCATAATCAATAGCTACATTGCCAATCTTAAAACCAGCGCCCAGGCTTGGCTGGTAAATCCATACTTTTTTCTGGTTCAATGTATCGCCGTCTGCCAATGCCTGCTGAAAATTAGAAACTCCTGCCCTTAAAAACAACACATCATTTATATTGGCCTCAAGCCCGAACTTCGGGTCAATACTAATAGGGCTGCTGCTGATTGCCGTATTGCGTTTTCCGTCAAATGTCATATTCATATCCGCTTCGGCAAGCAAATGAAATTTGTCGCCAAATGCAAAGTTATAAGCTCCTGCCAAAACCAATTGCGGCGCTGTAAGCTCTGTTGATTTTACAGGTATATCATTATTGGTAAGATACAAAACTTCTTTGGCCCTGTCATCAAATGAAAAGCTCCACGCATTAAAAGTGGTGGTTACATCTCTTGCAGCAACGCCCAATCTCCAGGTGGGTGTTTTGTACATCAAACCAAGATCAAACCCAAAGCCCCAGGCCTGCGCAAAGCTGCCTACTTTGCGGTGAATGATTTTTGTATTGGCGCCCCAGCTTACCTGCTTGTGGTCGTCATCTTTAAATAGTTGGGAGTAAGAAAGTACAAAGGCCATGTCAGACGAAGAGAAACTCTGTATATTGTTGTAATTAATAGAACCATCTGGCTCTACCAGGTAAAGCGTATTGGGTATATCATCTACACCAAAACGAAGCAGGGAAATACCGAGCGTTTTAAATTTATCATTCAGCGGAAAAGCCCCGTTCAGGTAATCGTATTTGCCAATGCCGGCAAAATATTCCGCATGCATCAGCGATATGGCGGGGTGCTCATACACATAAACCAAACCTGCCGGGTTCCAGTAACCGGCATTACCATCTTCAGTACTTGCCACCTGTGCACCACCCATTCCCAAACCACGGGCCCCTGCACCAATATTCAGAAACTCATTGGAGTATTTTCTGAACTGCGCATTTGCCCCCACCAAAGCCAGGAACCCACACAGGAATAAAAAAAACAGCTTAAACCGGTACTTCATAAGTTCTTGTTACGGCGAAAGTAAGGCAGAAAATAGTTTTGTTCAAAATCATATACGTTCAAAAGGGCTATTTTAGTATCTATCGGGCAGTCTTCCTTAATAAAAATATCCCCTTATCATAAGTTAGTTTTAGCAGTAAGTTTTAAAAAAGACAGTATTTATTAACCGGGCTTAAGTTTTCTATGGCATCGCCTGTTGCGTCGCACTCTTGTACATTCTGTTTTTATGGCGAAAGAGTCTTATAGTCGATCTTAATCCAATTATCCAGTTTAATTAAGTTAAGTTTCGCGCTTTCATACCGGGCACTATTATTGTTTTATATTTTAGGCTTTAGTTACCACCGAAAATTTTTGGTCGCATTGGATTCTTTTATCATTCCGATGGTTGCAGACTTCCGATGATTGACCAGGGCCGCAAGGCCCGGGCCCGCTTTAAGGCGGGCCTTTTTTTATCCAGTATTAACGTAATAGCTAATCTGTGTAACGGTATTTGCATGTAATGAGGAAAATTTGTTTCAACTGCACAGTGGCAACCCGTTAGTGCAGGGCTGTTGAAAGCTGAATAAAACTACTTCAGTACAAGTGTGCGACGCAAGGAACGCTTCATACTCATTCAGCAGCCTGGCTAACAATGAATTTAATTTTATAACAAACGTTGATTGCCTGCTGCTACATTTCTTTCAATATATTGCGTAAACAATTTTGAGAATTGATTTTTAAATAACTCTTTTAAATGTAATGCTATGGATTTATACCTCAACAAAAAGAACGTAGTAGTAATTGGTGCAAGCCGGGGAATTGGCAAAGCCATTGCGCTGATGTTTGCAGCCGAAGGAGCCAACGTAGCCATCTGCGCAAGAAAAGAAGCACAGCTGCTTGCAGCCGAAGCTGAGCTGAAAACAAAAGGCGTAAACATTTATGCAGCCACCTGCGATGTAAAAAACGGAGAGGCGCTTGAATTTTTTTTAGATAGCGCAAAACAGCAGCTCGGCAGCGTAGATGTGCTGGTAAATAACGTATCGGGCTTTGCGATGGGCGATACATTTGCCGACTGGGAAAAAAGTTTGAATGTAGATATACTCGCATCAGTAAGGGCCACACAAAAAGTAATTCCATGGATGATAGAAGCCGGCGGCGGAAGCATTTTATTTACTTCTTCCATTGCAGGTTTGGAGGGCGGGCCGTTGCCCGCCTATGGTGCCGCAAAAGCAGCACTGATAAGTTATTCAAAATCGCTTGCCGTTTCGCTGGCTACAAAAGGGATACGTTCGAATGTAATTGCACCAGGTGCCATCGAATTTGAAGGCGGTATATGGGCAAAAACAAAAGAGCAGAACCCGCCTATGTATAAATATGTACAGAGTACGATACCCGCAGGCAGAATGGGCACAGCGGAAGAGGTGGCCAATGTTGCGGTTTTTCTTGCATCATCAAGGGCAAGCTGGGTAACCGGTTCCTGTATTTCCGTGGATGGCAGCCAGCATAAAGCGAATTTGTAAAGGCAGCATTATTGTATACCGGCTGTAGTTTTTTATGGCATCATCGTTGCGTCGCAATCCTTTCATCTGCAGAATATGAATTGAGCTTTGGCTGCGGATAAAAGCTTTAAACCTGTTATCAATTTTTATCAAAATAAGGAACTTCATCATGCGGTTCCTTTTCTTTTTGGTTCCAGTAGGCAAGTGTAATTACATGGCCTTTCGGTGCTTTCAGCAACCTTCCAAAAATTGCATTGGTTGGGTTAAAAGTAACATCTGTAACGCCAATGGTAAATGTTTCGGGTGCAGGCACAGCAGGAGTTTCAGGTATTTCTTCAACAGTTGGTGCCACAGGTTTTGCAGGCGCAGCTTTCGGTGGCGGACTTGCCACCACAATAACTTTATACCGATTGTATTCCAGTATATTTTTAAGAAAGGCAACACGGTGGGGAGTTGCACTCTTTTCCACGATGGCGCATTTTACGCCATCCAAATCTTCAAACTCATGATTCTTATTTATAGCCATTTGGAAGTTTGTAGTCTATAGTTTTTGGTTTGTAGTTTTTCAATACAAAACTACAATTAGAAACCCGTGCTTAATGAATAAATGTAATCGTAAATCCAGCTTACAAAACCTGTTAACACAATACCACCCACACAAATAACCAACGCCAGTTTTGAATAATTATTGATAACTAACTTTTCAATTGGCTGATCATTCTTATCCATGAACATGGCTTTTACCACCCTCAAATAATAGTAAAGTGAAACGATCATGTTAAGTGCGGCAATAATGATCAATGTATAATTTCCCTTTGCTGCACCGGCCATTATTAAAAAGAATTTGCCAAAGAAACCAGCCGTTGGCGGAATACCCGCAAGCGAAAACAAAGCAATCGTTAATCCCCAGGTAAGCAATGGATTTGTTTTATAAAAACCTTTATAATCTTCTATCCCTTCTTTACCAGTTAACGAACTCACCAAAGCAATTACGCCAAAAGCTCCAAGGTTGGAGAAAATATAAATGAGTATAAAATAAATAACAGATGCCGTACCTGCCTGCGAACTTCCTGAAATACCAACCAGTATAAAGCCAACCTGTGCTATAGAAGAAAATGCAAGGAAACGTTTTAAATTATTCTGCCGCATAGCAAATAAATTTCCAATCACCATAGTGAGCACACTCAGCAAAAACAGCATATTGTACCATATATCCGCAAGTGGTTTGAATACGGTGTACAGCACTGCAACAAAAGCAAAAATGAATGCACCTTTAGAGATAACCGATAGATAAGAAGTTATGGCAACGGGTGAACCTTCATACACATCTGCCGTCCACAAATGAAATGGAACCACTGATATTTTAAAAGCAAACCCTGCAAATAAAAGTATAAAGGCGAATAGCTGTAATTCACTGCCATCAAGGTGTTGGGAGAGTTCGGTAAAGTTTACCGTACCCGCAGTTCCATACATCATAGAAATACCAAACAACAATAACCCTGATGAAAATGCAGAAGACATGATCAGTTTAAATGCCGCCTCAGATGATTTTCTTTTTTCAAGATCAAAGTTGGCCAATGCTGCTAAAGGAATAGTTGAAAGTTCTAAACCTAAATAAAACATTAACAGGTTTCCGCTGGAGATCATATAGAACATGCCAAGCAAAGTGCACAACAGCAACATATAAAACTCCAGCACATGTTTATGATTCTTTAACCAGGAATAGGCCTGTAATGAAATGATGAATACACCAAGATTAAGTGTGCATTTTTCCAAAACAATCAGTTGGTTTGTTTTGAACATATCATTGAACAGCATGCCTTCTTTGTTGCCAAAAAATCCTGCAGCAAAATTGATCAGCAATAAAACATTTACAATATTCAGCACCTGCTCATTCTTCCATTCTTTGCTGCCTACTTTAATAAAAAGCAAAATAAAAATGATGAGTGCTATTAACAACTCCTGTTTCATCAATATAAAAAAATCAATTCCCATCATTCATTTTTATTTTATCGTTACAAGCTTTACAGCATGCTGCATAATCGTATCTGTTGCCGGAGTTATTAATTCATTCAGCCAGAATGGCGCAACACCAATTGCTACAATGCCAATGATCAATAATCCCGCTGCAAATTTTTCATTCCAGCTTGCATCTTTTAAACTCAAGTAGTGCGAGTCCGTTACCGGCCCCATCACTGTTTTTCCTACTGCCCGAAGAATATAAACCGCAGTAACCACAATAGACGCACAAGCCAGTATCGTTGCTATGCGGTACATCGTATCAGGATTTTGCCAACTGCCCATAAACACCGTCATCTCTGCCACAAAACCACTAAAACCCGGCAGGCCGAGTGAACATAATCCTGCAATAACAAATACTGTTGAAATGAAAGGCATCATCTTAAGTAGTCCACCTAATTGTGCAACCATGCGTGTATGTGTACGGTTGTATATCATGCCAATGGCGGCAAAGAAAAGTGCTGTCATTAACCCATGCGAAACCATCTGCATTACTGCTCCCGTGATAGATGTTTGCGTAAGCATGCCAATACCCAACAACACAAACCCGCAATGGCTTACCGATGAATAAGCATTGATATATTTCAAATCCTTCTGCATCATTGTAGCGAAGGCACCGTAGATAATTGCAATGGTAGCCAGCAAAACAATGATCCACGAATAAGCATGCGCCGCATCGGGCATAAGATAAGTTGCAACCCGCAAACACCCGTAGCCACCAAGTTTCATGGATATGCCTGCAAGAAACATTGATGCTGCTGTCGGCGCGGATGAATGACCATCCGGCACCCAGGTATGAAAAGGGAACAGTGCGCCAAATATTCCAAAGCCAACAAATGCAAAAGGAAAAAACATTTTCTGCACTTCTACCGGGATATGCATTTGAGAAATTTGCAACAAATCAAAAGTATGTACACCGCCACCAATATCTGTGTTGAAATACAAGCCTAGCAAACCCACAAATACCAAAGCAGAACCGCCCATTAACATCAATGCAAGTTTCATGGCACTGTATTCTTTTTTACCGCTGCCCCAAATCCCAATGAGTAAAAACTTTGGTATTACTGCAACTTCTAAAAAGAAGAACATCGTAAAGAGATCAAGTGAAATAAAAAACCCGTAAGCGCCTGCACTTAATAAAATAAGCAGGAAGAAAAATTCTTTCGGCATGCGGTCTTCTTTCCACGACATCAACACGCCGGCCAAAACAATGAAAGCAGTAAGTGCAATCATTGCAATGGAAATACCATCAACGCCAACATGAAAATTAATATGTAAAGGTGCAAACCATGTATAATTCAATTCAAAAAGCATTTGCGCTGTATTGCCTGCTGAGCGCTCATTCCAGTATAAAATGAGCACCAAAAAAGCCAGCGCTAATTGCGCAACAGCCCCGATTAGCGAAACAGTTCTTACCTGTTTCAGGCCTTTGCAAAACAATAGCGCAATCGCAGTAAGTAATGGTAATATGACGAGCAATGATATATTCATCTTTATCTGTTAATCATTTTTATTTTTTTGTACCCGGCTTTTATTTCTTTTCTGATCGTTCCTTGCGTCGCACTCTTGTACGTTCGGATTATTCTTCGTCATTGCGAGGCCTCCGAAGCAATCTCTTGTCGTGCATTATTCACTATATATGTTTTGCCAGGAGATTGCTTCGTTCCTCGCAATGACGCACTTCACTTCGATCTTCGCACGGCTCACTCATATTCTGCAGTATAAGGGTGCGACGCAAGTAAAGCTTCATAGTTATTCTTGAGTCTGGCTCAAAAATCACTTCCACAAATAAATAAAC
>JANXWM010000114.1 GCA_025351145.1 Chitinophagaceae bacterium | reverse complement strand
AAGATTTTTTTCGGAATAACTTGCCAGAGAGGTTGCTGACTTTTATGCTGCTGAATGCTTACTTAAAACTACAGTGTATAAGGCCTCAATGATATGTCAATAGTTGTAAAGGTACGTTTAAAATGCTGGTTTCAAGCTTTTGTATTTTTTTGCTGCTTAAAGTTTGTTCAATTTGTTTTAGGTTTTCTTTTCACCGGATGTATTTTTAATAAATCAACTGGTTGAATTAAAAATATGCTGACTCATCTATGCTTCCAGAAATACCACAGCCAAACCCGGAACTTCTTAAACAACTGGTAACTATACAGATGCCTTTTGGCAAGTATAAAAGCACATTACTTTGCGATATTCCCGTTTTTTACCTGGAATGGTTCCGGCGAAAAGGTTTTCCAAAAGGTAAACTTGGCGTGCTTCTGGAAACAATCTATGAGATTAAATTAAATGGTTTGGAGGAATTACTTGAACCTTTGAAAAGGAAGTAAGTATGAATTGGAACGAACTGGCAAATATTGACAGGTTAGAACTTTAAACCGCAGCTCAATAAAGCATTGGACGTACAAGTGAGTGACACAAGGGACGGTGAATACAGTTATACTGATAGTCAACAACACAATATTAACTTACCGGAACAGCGGGCTGATAAGCCGGTTCATTTTTACCCAATTGAAACATAATACGCATGTGTGAGGCAAAGGCTGCACCCATCGATGGAAAAGAATAATACGGGAGGTTAAATTTTTTACAGTTTTCTTCTACAATTTTGCTAAGAGCAGGGTAATGTACATGGCTGATACGTGGAAAAAGATGATGCTCTATCTGGTAATTTAATCCTCCCACAAACCAGGAAACAACTTTGTTATTTGGCGAAAAATTAGCTGTGCCTTTTACCTGGTGTACAGCCCACTCAGCTTCTATTACTTTGTCCTCTAAACCAATAGATTCGAACTCGGTATGCTCTACTACATGTGCCAGTTGAAAAACAACAGCCAGTGTGAACCCAAAAAAAATATGCATTAGCGTAAAACCAATAGCCCAATCGTGCCAGCCCACCCGCATTACAGGTATTGCTATATAAAATAAAACGTACATGGCTTTACTGCCCCAAAATATCAGGTGCTCTTTGGTATCCATTTTTTGCAATGGTGTATTGTAAACTTTTTGTTTAAAGTATTTATTAAAATCCATAATAAAAATCCAGGCAAATGAAGCAATTGCATACACCAGTATTACATAGATATGCTGGTAACGGTGTGCCGGCACCCATTTTTTTAAGCGCATTGGCGCATCAACGGGCTCTTTGCAATATCATCATCGAGGCCATCTACATTGGTGTAGGTATGGTGCAGGATGTTGTGTTTTACTTTCCAGATAAAAGCATTGCCGCCCAAAGCATTTAAACTATATCCAAAAAATTCGTTCACGCTTTTTTTACTTGAGTAGCTGCCATGGCATGCATCGTGCATAATATTAAACCCAATACAGGCCAGCACAAAACCAAATAAGCAGCTTAAAACAATTGCCCAAAATGCAGGCAGCGAAAAAAACAGGAGGCTTATATAAATAACAATTGCTGAGGATACCAGTACTGCTGTTTTTGTGTACAACTCCCGGTTGCCGGTTTTACTAATATTGTTATCCTGAAAATATTTGTCTACCGAAACTTTTAGCGATTGAAAAAATAAGTTATTACTGTTGTTATAAGTTACTTTAGGCATACAGCTTGTTTTAAAACTACAATCGTTGGAATATATTCGATTTAACTTTTATGTTCAATCCGAGGATCAGATATCAGAAAGAACCTGTCTCAGAAAATTCTAATAATCAAACGTATTTCTATTACTAAAGATAGTAGAATACAGTTGATAAGACAACAGGAATTTAACCCGGTCAATATTTTTAGCCATGCTTTTAAACAGAGAAAACCTGGATCAGGAAATAATATATTTTAATTTAATTTACCGGGAGGCCTTTACCAATAAAGGTTTTAACTTGATTACTTTTATTTTATTAAGGCCGCGCATGATGATATAGGTCATATCAAATTCAAACCAGCGGCGTGCAAAGTTGGCATTGTCTTTAGCATAGTGATGATTATTTTGAAATAATTCCCCCATTAACAGCACGCCCCAGGGCGAAGTATTTTTAGAATGATCACCATTATCGTAATTGCTGTACCCATATTTATGACCGCACCAGTTTACAGCTGCACCCTGAATTGGACCCATTAAAAAATGCACCGGTAAAAGCAGAAACCACCATCCATTTGGCGCAAAATAAATATAGAATACGGTATAAGCAGCTCCAAAAATCAACCTTGTTATTATATGGTGGCCAAAGCGGTCGAGCCTGTCCCAAACAGGAAGATATTCTTTTGTGAATTGCGCCTCAGGAATATTCTTGCCGGTTAAAAAGCCACGAAAAATGAGCACGGTGTGCCTCATCATTTGCCATATATCTTTAAAAAAGTGGGGCGAGTGGGGGTCTTTCTCCGTATCGCTGTAAACATGGTGCATGCGATGCATTACGCCATACGCCCTTGGTACAAGAAAGGAAGAACCCTGCACAAACCATGTAGTAAAATAGAATGCCTTTTCCCAGCGCCTGCTTGTGGTGTACATCTGGTGCGATGCATAACGGTGCAGAAAAAAAGAATGAAAGAACAACGATAAAAACCAATGGCAAAAGAAAAAGACAAGAATAGCAAGCATGTGCAGTAATTAAAACATTAGTAAAGCAGAAAGATAAGTCTATGCTTTTAATGTTTGTGTTATTTAAGCATTTGTTAAGTATTAAGTGTAAATAATACAATTTTAATAAACATTTTATTTAAAACAAATACTGTTGCTCCCGGCAGAAGTATTGCATGGCATCGTCCCTTGCGTCGCACACTTGTACGTTCAGACTATACCTGAGCATTGCGAAGAACAAAGCGGGCAACCCGCATATCAGGCTAATCAATTTAATAGCGGCAGTTTACTTCGCCTGCTGTTGAAAGCTCAAAGCTATTCTTCAGTACAAGTGTGCGACGCAAGAAAAGCTTCATGCATATTCTTTAGCCTGGTTCAAAAAAATACAATTACAAATTTTGAGTTTAATTTGTGTAAAATTGCCTCCATGCCAACGAATATAAAATGCCCAAATTGTTCTTTTGAATTTCCCCTGGAAGACGCGCTGAATGATGAATTAAAAGACTCCATTGAAAAGGAAAAACAACAGCTTCGCCAGCAAATGCAGGATTATAAACGCAGCAAAGAGGAAGAACTGCGCAAGAAGGAAGAAGAGTTTAACAGGCTAAAACAATTGCAGGAAGATGCATACCAAAAAAAGCTGGACGAAGAATTGAAAAAGCGCAATCAGCAAATGGAAGAAAGCATTCGTAAATCAGTTTCCACCGATTTTGAAAACCGGTTAAAAATGCTGCAGCAATCAGCAGCCGATAACGAAGAAAAATTAAAAGAAGCCCGTAAAAAAGAACTGGGTTTTTTGCAAAAAGAACAGGCCTTGTTAATAAGAGAAGAAGAACTGCAAATAACACTTCAGCGCCAGTTAATGGCAGAACGGGAAAAGATAAAAGAGCAACTGGTAAAAGAAGAGCAGGTAAAGATGACGATGAAAGATGAAGAATATCAACTGCGCCTGAAAGAAAGAGATAAACAGATTGAAGATCAGAATAAACTGATCGATGAAATGAAACGCAAATCGGAACAGGGCAGCATGCAGTTGCAGGGCGAGGTACAGGAATTACTGCTCGAAGAAATTTTGCAGATCACTTTTCCTTTTGATAAAATTGAAGAAGTGGGCAAAGGTGTTCGCGGTGCAGATTGTATACAGGTAGTACGCAATCAGTTTGGCAACGAAGCAGGTAAAATAATTTATGAAAGCAAGCGCACCAAAGATTTCAGCAACGACTGGATAGATAAATTAAAACACGACATGCGTACTTTAGGTGCTGATGTTGCTGTAATTGTAACTCAGGCCTTTCCAAAAGACATGGACCGCTTTGGCGAAAAAGATGGTGTGTATATTTGTTCTTTCAGCGAAGTAAGAAGTGTGGCTTTATTATTACGCAATGCAATCTTAAAAATTGCCGACACAAAGAAGAGCCAGGAAAATAAAGGCGATAAAATGGTAATGCTTTATGATTATTTAATTGGCAGCGAATTCAGCGAACAGTGGAAAGCCATCCGCGAAGGTTTTATGAGCATGAAACTGAGCATACAAAAAGAACGCGACACGATGGAAAAATTATGGAAATCCAGGGAGAAACAATTAGAGAAAGTTTTGCTGAACGCCGCTCATATCAAGGGTTCTGTAGAAGGCATTGCCGGGGCAGATGCAGTTAATTTGAATTTACTCGATGATAGCGAGAAAGGGTTATTGGAATAAATTTTAAAAATGCGATTTCTTCAAATTATATTAACCATATACATTTTTGTTAGTTTCACAACTAACAAAAATATTGCGGGCATATATAAATCCAAAAATAAAATTGGAGGTGAGGCAACTTTAATGCTTAGTGAAAAAGATTCTACTTACGATTTTCAATTTAACCCTTATGATTTGGCACGATCAAATTCTGACGGAACATGGCACTTAAACAATGATACTTTTATTTTAAATAGTTATTATCAGCCTGTTCAGGTAATTGATAGTTATCATTTTAATTCGGATTCTTTGCTTATTAAAGTAATTGATGAAAAGAGCATCCCGATTACATATTTCAATTGTTCGCTTACTCAATCTGCAAGGAAATTATACCTGCTGCCAAATTCAAAAGGCGAACTGTTTTCCCCTAATATATACTTTGACAGCATTGTTATTTCTTCAATTGGCTACCATACGATTTCTTTCAAAATTAAAGACCCGTCAATAAATTTTTATGAATTTCAAATGCGTTCAGCTAACTACTTATATTTTACTTCCCAATTATTCTTTTTGAAGAGAAAGAAAATCTACTTAGCAGACTCGAAATTCCCATCACTCAAGTTTTCAAAAAAGTAAACAATTAGTTTGCATGTTCAACATAAAAGATTCCATAGAGCATATACGCCCTTCACGCAAGAAGCCCATCTTCCCGGTGAACGACAGCCTGCGCCAGTATCTTTTGCGCCATGGCAGGGAAATAAAATTGCCCGCCACCTACAATGATCTTTTACGCTTTACTTATTCAACGCCTTTAAAAGATAAAAAAGGAAAAGATACTTTGTGGGAAACGGTAAGTTACGATATGCGTGAATGGGAACACCTGAAAGAAACCCTTGTAAGTATTTATGCCATTTTAAAAACAGAAGGTGATCTTAGTTTTGTTGATCACCTCGAAGTTGCACGCATCGATTTCTGCATCTTCGGTAATAGCCAGCCCTTCCGCATACGCATTGTAAATAAGTACAACGATAACCACGATCATTATTATATAAAACAGGCCGATGCAAGCCGCGTGTACGGCCTTGAACTTGAGCACCTGCTTTCGCCCAACCGAATTACTTTTTTTACCTGCAATGCCACGCTTGTAGAAGAACATATTCCGGGTATTCCCGGCGATGTATTTGCAGAAGAATATTTACACAGCCCGTCAACCAATATTATCCGTTTTGCAAAGGAGTTTGTAAAGTTTAATGAGCGCTGTTTTATACGGCTGCTTGGCGATATGCGCAGCTATAATTTTGTAGTGAATATTACACCCGATATTGATGATGATTCGCAGTACCGCATACGCGCCATTGACTTTGAC
>JANXWM010000084.1 GCA_025351145.1 Chitinophagaceae bacterium | reverse complement strand
AAAACAAATGCAAAAGCAGAAGCAATGAACAGTAAGATACAACGCTTCATTACAGCTAATTATGGCGTAAGAGATAAAGACTTCTTTCTTTACAGGTTAGCTCATTACTACTCTTAGCACCTCAAAGTATTAATTAGCCGATTAAGCCAATGCGTGTCATACAGAAAAATTAGTTCGTACATTCGTTGTAATAACAATTGCAACTTATGCCATTCTTCAGAAACTTTACTTACTGGATCGATAAACGCAAATGGAAATATATTTTCCTGCTGGCCACACTCGAACTTTCGCGAAGATAAATTCACGCAGGTTGATGCACCATGCCCAGGAAAATTACTACAGTACAAGAGTGCGACGCAAGAAAAGCTTTATAGTATAACTGGTGTTGGGCTCAAAAAAATTTGCATTGTTTAACTACAAACTGTAAACTACAAATAATAAACTTTTTCACATGTCACACTATTATAAACTCGGAAACATACCGCATAAACGCCATACACAATTCCGCAGGCCGGATGGTTCTTTGTATGCCGAACAATTATTTTCTACCGAAGGTTTCAGCAGCGATTACAGTTTGCTGTACCATAACCATCCGCCAACAATTATTACACACACCGAAGAACCTTACGATGTAATGCCGCGCATTGCCGAAGAAAAAATGCTGAAGCACCGCAGCTTTGAAGGCTTTAAAGTAAAGCCTGAAAACGATTTTTTGCAAAGCCGCAAACCTATATTAGTAAACAATGATTGCCATATTTCGCTTGCCGCGCCGCAGCAAAGTATGCAGGATTATTTTTATAAAAATGCAGATGCCGATGAAATGATTTTTGTGCATGAAGGCAGCGGCAAACTGCTTACGCAATATGGCGAACTGCCTTTTGGTTATGGCGATTACCTGGTAATTCCGCGGGGCAGTATTTATCAAATTCATTTTAACGATGGCAATAACCGTTTGTTTATTGTAGAGAGTTTCAGCCCCATACGTTACCCAAAAAAATACATGAGCAAAGAAGGCCAGTTGCTCGAGCATTCGCCTTACTGCGAACGCGACATACGCGAACCGCAAAACCTTGTTACCATTGATGAAGCCGGTGATTTTGTAATCAAGACAAAGAAGCGTGGGCGCATGTATCATATTCATTATGGCTATCATCCTTTCGATGTAGTGGGCTGGGATGGCTGCTGTTATCCTTACGCATTCAGCATCCACGATTTTGAACCCATTACAGGGCGTGTGCACCAGCCACCGCCGGTGCATCAAACATTTGAAGCGCACAACTTTGTAGTATGCAGTTTTGTGCCGCGGCTATACGATTATCACCCGCAAAGTATTCCTGCGCCATACAACCACAGCAATATTGACAGCGATGAATTGCTCTATTATGTTGACGGCGATTTTATGAGCCGCAAAAATGTAACGCGTGGTATGCTTACGCTGCATCCCGGCGGTATTCCGCATGGCCCGCATCCCGGCGCTGTGGAGAAAAGTATTGGTAAAAAAGAAACGCAGGAACTCGCTGTGATGGTTGATACATTTCATCCTTTGCAGTTAACCGTTGATGCGATAGAGATTGAGAATGATGGTTATGTTATGAGTTGGGCGGAGTAGGAGTTGTAAGTTATAAGTTGTAGGTTATTAGTTTTGAGTGTTGGGTTGTTTACTTACAACTTAATACTTAGCACTTATAACTTTTTTTATGAGCCTGACATTTGCATTTCATGGCATCGCCTGTTGGGTCGCACCAGATTGTAAAAAAACTAAAATGAGTGCTCTGAGAATCGCGTAAACGAAAAACATCTCAGAACCTATCCGAATACTTTGCTTGTTCGGTCTAGTTTTTTTACAGGCTGGCACTCTTGTACGGTAGAAATTTCGAGGAGCTTTTAGCGAAGCGGAGATTAGGTTAACTCAATTATTACAGGTTGTTAATTGCAGAATCCTGCAAACACATAAAGTTTTGAAGGAACCTGAAAAGAAGGGATTTTTTTAATACTTTTTTAAATCATCCACATATCCAAAATCATTGGGAATAATACTTGTTAATGAAATACCGGATTTACTTATTGCTATTTTGTATAACACTCCTTTTTGTTCGTTGGAAGGATCGTCTTTGTAATTTATCATAAAGATATAGTTAGGCGAAATAAACGTATATCCTCCTTCTTCATTACGATCATCGTTCTTCCAAGTGTAATAACCTGATAGTCCAGTATAATCTTTAATTATTTCACGATAATGTGGATTTGAAACTAAAACAGAATCAAACTTTAAAAAATTATTATTTTTATCTTTTTCGTATCCTCGTCCGACTCCATTTTTTTCCCAATACTGACCATCGTCATACCAAATGTTTTTTTGTAATAACTTTTGAATTGATAATAAATTATTTTGTGAAAATGAAAATTGAAAAATTACAGAAAGGAGTAACGATAAAAAAAATTTAGCTTTCATTATACTCAATATTAAATGGTAAGTAAATCAGTTTATTTTATTTATAAGTTCGTCAAAATCGATTTCCAGAGCCATCAGTCATCAGCAGCCAAACAACCTCGAAAAAAAAGTAACTGGAATTAATAAAAAAATAGATTGGGGCAAAACCTTTGCAAACACGCCTTTAGCAAGAGACTTCTTTTTACCTTATTCACATTCTCCATGTACAAAATAGTAAGTGTTTGTTTTTAGTGGCAGTCCTTTTATATAATAGTTCGCGTCTGGTGACCCTGCCTTATAAAAATAGAATTTCTGTTTGGATTCATCGCTATAATTTAACCAAAGGTCATTACCATCAAGTGAATAAGTGCCTGTTAAAAGTACTTCCGTATTTCTTTTAATATCGTAATCGTTAAATTTAAAAGTGAAATCTCTGTAAAATCTAATGTTGATATCCGCACTATGTGGAATAAACCAACATCCTCCAAGTAAAAGGTTTTGATTAAAGTCTGGTTTCGCAACCCTTTTATTTCCCTTCAGAGCAGAAGACTTAGTCGGCTTAATTGAATCTCTTTTAGGTGCAAGTTCATTCTTCTTCAATTCAAGTTCCTTTTGTTTTAGTTCAAGTTTTATCTCTTGTGCAGGGTTATTTGATTTGTTTTTACAGCTCGTCACCAAAAGTCCACCTAAAAAAATTGAAATAATTAATTTTTGAATCATAGGGACATATTTTGAAAAATACATTAATAAATTAGTTTGGGATATCGTCATATAATTATATAAATACTCTTTTTAAAAGCTCAACTTAATAATTTCGCGAGTTATAAAACTTGGCATTTCCTTTTGACATGCAAAAAGTATTTGCTGTTTTTTTAAGCTGTTCCATTTAAAATATAGATACATCCAATAGCTATTTTCATAGCTACAGCGGTTTTCTGTTATCAATTCTAGCTTCTCCTTATCTGAAAATTCAGAAAGCGGCAGAAATTGTAGAGATGAAAAAGGGGCTTCTATTTTTTCTTCCGGATTGAATTCGAAAGGAAACGGACCTCTATCTAAAGTCGAAGCATCTGCAATTTTTTCATTTTCATTATGAATCAACAAAGTAAAATATGTTGCTCTGTCTCCATGTATGAATTCACAATTTTCCGTTTTGCAACTCCCCACGCTTATTTTACTTAAATGAAATCCATTTGGAAATATTTTCTTTGTTTGAGAATTGAGAGTGTCAGAACTGGCTTCGTTTGTGAATTCACATTTTATAGTTATTTGTTTTAAAAACTTGGGCATTCGCCCTTCACCAATGCTGAAGTAAGAATTATATTCTTCCGAAGAGTCCATTAGTTTGTCATCTGTGAAGTGAATATTATTGTTTTCATTTTTTAAAATAAGGATAATGTATTTGCCATCGGATGTTGAACCGATGTTGCTTTTATATTTGGTAAACATTTTTACTTGATCTTCAATACTAAAATTTTCCTTCTTGATAAAATG
>JANXWM010000053.1 GCA_025351145.1 Chitinophagaceae bacterium | reverse complement strand
TTCGCTTCTATATAAGTCGATACTAACTAATTGAAAATCAGCAAAAAAATTTGCGACTTATTTTGCAACATAACGCAACGCCGCCGTTGCTGGGAGACTGCGGTAAAAGCTCAATTAATAATCCTAAAGTACAAGAGTGCGACGCAAGAAAAGCCTGAAAAAAGTTATGTGGCCTGGCTCAAAATTTAAAAGAATGTTTTCCCGCTCTTATCTATTTAGGCTAAATCCAAAAAACAAACCACCGCAAAAGGGATTATTTTTGCTGCGTTTAAAAAGGATAAAAACTAAATTGAATGAAAGCTGAACTGCAACAATTGGCGACTGAACTGGAGGGGGAACTGTTTTATGATACTACGATGCGTACTTTATATGCAACGGATGCCTCGGCTTACCGGGAGATGCCACTGGCTGTGGCGGTTCCAAAATCGGTCGATGATATTAAAAGATTGATCGCTTTTGCGCATACAGCCAAAACATCGCTTATACCAAGAACGGCGGGAACTTCACTGGCGGGGCAGGTTGTTGGGAGCGGTATTATTGTGGACGTATCGAAAAATTTTACGAAAATACTTGAGCTAAACACAGAACAGCATTGGGTGCGTGTGCAACCGGGAGTAATACGGGATGAGCTGAATATATTTCTGAAACCGCATGGTTTGTTTTTTGGTCCGGAGACTTCTACCGCTAACCGCGCAATGATTGGAGGGATGGTGGGGAATAATTCCTGCGGCTCAAACTCGGTAGTTTACCGGAGCACAAGAGAGCACCTTGTGGAGGTGAAAGCTTTGCTGAGTGATGGTTCTGAAGCCGAATTTAAAACACTGGACATTGAAGATTTTCACGCAAAATGCGAAGGCAATAACCTGGAAGCGAAAATTTATAAAACAGTTCGCGGCCTGCTAAGTAATTATGAAAACCAGATTGAAATAAGAAAAGAGTTCCCAAAGAAAACGGTGGAGAGAAGGAATACAGGCTATGCGGTGGATATGTTACTGGAGACTGCGCCGTTTACTGCCGGTGGCGATAATTTTAATTTTTGCAAGCTTATAGCGGGCTCTGAAGGAACACTCGCGTTTATTACAGAGATAAAATTGAATGTAGTTCCGCTGCCGCCAAAGGAAGTTGGTTTGTTGTGTGTTCATTTTAATTCGATTGATGAATCTTTAAGGGCAAATCTTATTGCTTTAAAATACAGGCCCAGCGCCAGTGAACTGATCGATCATTACATTCTTGAATGCACAAAAGAAAATAAAGAGCAATTAAAAAACCGGTTTTTTGTGCAAGGCGATCCCGGGGCTATCCTTGTGATAGAATTTGCCAGAACAAACCGTGATGAAATTATTGAGATCGCCAAAAAGGTGGAAGCCGATATGCGTGCAGCAGGATTGGGTTACCATTTCCCTTTACTTTTTGGTGAGGATACAAAAAAAATATGGACACTACGTAAAGCTGGCCTTGGCTTGCTGAGTAATTTACCCGGCGATGCAAAAGCGGTTCCTGTAATAGAAGATACCGCGGTTGATGTAAATGACCTGCCCGCATACATTCGCGACTTTAATGAAATTCTTAAGAAGCATAATCTTTACTCCGTTCATTATGCGCATGCCGGTTCTGGTGAAATACATTTGAGGCCAATCATCAATTTAAAAACAAAAGAAGGGAACCAGCTTTTTAGAACTATTGCTGAAGAGATTGCCATACTTGTAAAAAAATACAATGGTTCATTAAGTGGCGAGCATGGCGATGGCAGGTTGCGCGGTGAATTTATTGAACAAATGGTTGGAAAGAAAAACTACCAATTGCTTAAAGAAATCAAGCGTGTATGGGATCCTGAAAATATTTTTAATCCCAATAAGATCGTTGATACGCCGCCGATGAATACGATGCTGCGCTATACTCCGGGGCAGCAAACACCAAAATTTGAAACTGTTTTTCGATTTTATAACCAGGATGTTTTGCAGCATGCCGAGCAATGCAATGGATCAGGTGATTGCCGTAAAACGGAGCTGTCTGGCGGTACCATGTGCCCTTCCTTTATGGCAACAAGAAATGAAAAAGATACCACAAGGGCAAGGGCAAATATTTTAAGGGAATTTCTTACCAACTCGGATAAAATAGACCGTTTCGATCATAAAGAAATTTATGAAGTAATGGATCTTTGTTTGAGCTGCAAAGGCTGTAAATCTGAATGCCCTTCTAACGTTGATGTTGCCAAATTAAAGGCTGAATTTATGCAGCATTATTACGATGCGAATGGCGTTCCTTTCCGGTCGAAGCTGATCGCTAATTTTAATAACTCTGCAAAGCTTGGTGCACTGGTGCCTTCGCTTTACAACTTTGCAATGACGAACAAACCAATTAGTAATCTTATTAAAAAATTTTCAGGGTTTGCTGTTGACCGTTCTATGCCGACAATGTATAAAACAACATTGAGAAACTGGTATAAAAAACATAAGACTGATGGTCAGAGAACCTGCAACCGGAAAGTTTATCTTTTCTGTGATGAGTTCACCAATTATAACGATACAGAGATTGGCATTAAAGCCATTTTATTATTAGAAAAATTAGGGTACGAGGTTGAGATACCTAAACACGAAGAAAGCGGCAGGGCCTGGCTTTCAAAAGGATTGATTCGTGAAGCCAAAAAGATTGCCAATAAAAATATTGCACTGTTATCTCCGCTTATTAATGAACAAAACCCATTGATAGGAATTGAACCTTCTGCTATTTTTACTTTTCGCGACGAGTATATTGATCTTGCGGAAGATGATCAATTTGAAACTGCAAAACAGCTCTCTAAAAATGTGTTTTTGATCGATGAATTTATTGCAGCCGAAATAGAAAAAGGCAACATTAAAAAAGAACAGTTTACCAAAGAAAAGAAGCTGATTAAACTGCACGGGCATTGTCAGCAAAAGGCTTTGTCGTCTGTGGCTCCATCTGTAAAAATGTTGTCGCTGCCCGAGAATTATTCTGTTGAAACCATCCCTTCGGGTTGCTGTGGTATGGCAGGTTCATTTGGTTACGAGAAAGAGCATTACGAACTGTCGATGAAGATCGGCGAATTGGTTTTATTTCCTGCAGTGCGCAAGCAGGCGGATGATGTAATTATTGCAGCACCCGGCACAAGTTGCCGCCACCAGGTTAAAGATGGAACAGGAAGAAAA
>JANXWM010000035.1 GCA_025351145.1 Chitinophagaceae bacterium | reverse complement strand
TTACGAAGAAGGCAAACAAAAATTATATGTAAACCGCGGTTATGGTTTTATCGGTTATCCTGGCCGCGTTGGCATAATGCCCGAGGTTACTTTAATAGAGCTTGCATAGCAGTTGCAAGACAATTTTTTTGAGCCGGGCAGAAGTATTACTATGAAGCTTTACTTGCGTCGCACTCTTGTACGTTCGGTAATTTTATTCAGCACCCAAAAGCAGTCGGGCTGTGTTTATACATCGGTTGCTTTGCCTGCAATTAATCATCTGAAACGAATCTATTTTTTAAACCTGTCACTCACAACCAACTCTTTGCTGCCTGCTGAATAAATGTAAAAACCTTCACCGGTTTTTACCCCAAGTTTACCAGCCGTAACCATGTTTACCAATAACGGACAAGGCGCATATTTTGTGTTGCCAAAACCATTATATAATACATTTAAAATACTCAGGCAAACATCGAGGCCAATAAAGTCTGCAAGCTGCAAAGGACCCATGGGGTGTGCCATACCAAGCTTCATGATCGTGTCAATTTCTTCTACACCCGCAATGCCTTCATACAAACTGTAAATAGCTTCATTGATCATCGGCATCAATATTTTATTGGCAATAAAACCGGGATAATCATTTACTACGCACGGCACTTTGCCAAGTCGTTTACTAAGATCAACAATGGCATCCGTAACTTGTTTATTGGTTGCATAACCGTTGATGATTTCCACCAGTTTCATTACCGGAACCGGGTTCATAAAGTGCATGCCAATCACCAGTTCAGGGCGTTTGGTAACAGCCGCAATTTTAGTAATGGAAATAGAAGAAGTATTACTTGCGAGTATACAGCCAGCCGGTGCAAATTCATCTATCTGTTTAAAAATCTGCAGTTTTAATTCTATATTTTCTGTAGCTGCTTCTACCACGAGTTCTGCATGCTTTACACCTTCTGCAATATCTGTAATAGTTGTTATGTTTGCCAAAGCCTGCTGCTTTTTTTCTTCGGTAACTGAACCTTTTGCAACCTGCCTGTCGAAATTTTTAGAAATCGTTGCAATAGCCTTTTCCAACTGTTCGGCATTTACATCAATTAAGTTTACCGTAAAACCATTTTGAGCAAACACATGCGCAATACCATTGCCCATTGTTCCGGCACCGATGACAGCAATTTTCTGAACCATGATTAAAGCCCCCAACCCCTAAAGGGTAGTTATATCGTTAAGTAATTTATGAAGGATACAAATGTAAGGAGAGATAGCGCACAGATTCTGTTACTGCTACTAAATTAAAATAGTTGTTTTGTATTGGCTGTTGAAAGTTCAGGAAAGATATGGAAGTACAAGTGTGCAACGCAAGGAACGGTTCACAGGGAATTAAAAGATTGGCTCAAAAAACATTTTCCTCTCAATCAAGAAAATCCTTCCAAATCCACGTTCAGACAGTTACTTCTTTTTAAAATCTCCGCGCTTCCATGCCTGAATGAATTCGGCCCACGCAAAAGGATTAAAGATATTTTGTGGTGGCACCTGGCCCTGGTAAGTATATTTCTGTGCATTGGCACGCATTTGTGCGCCAACAGCTTCGCGGCCATCTGCAGGCATTGCTGCAATTAAAGCGCGGCGTGTGGCTTCGCTGTTGTTTTGACGGGCAATTTCCAAATCATCCGCAGGAACATACGTATTTACAAAATCCCTTTCAAACTGTGCACGGGTTGGGCGAGGCTTAAGAATGGTTGCCGGCAGGTAAGCTGTATCTGTAACCATCAGTTGAATTACACTGTACTGGTTGCCCTGCAGGTTTTCGGGTATGGAAATTACTTTATCTTTAAAACCAACGCAGGAAAAACGGATATGGTCGCCTTTAAGCACCACTATAGAAAACACACCCTGTGAGTTGGTAAATGTGCCCCGCATTTTATCTTCTACAATTACACTGGTGGAAGGAAGCGCATCAAGACTATCGGCAGTCATAACTACACCGTAGAGCTGTATCACTGAATCCTGCTGCGTGTTTTGGGCAAAACTGTTTAGCGAACAAAAAAGAACAAGCGTTAAAATTCCGTATTGTGTAAATAGCTTCATGCAGTAAAGGTCTTTTAAAAGTATCTTGCCGCTTTATGGCAATTTTATTTCGAACAAAATAACCCCAATGGGAAGTAATTTTGTGCCAAAATAATCCTTTTTAACAAAATAATGTGTGATGACAGAATCTGATATTTTAAAGGCGCTAAGTAATGTGCAGGAACCCGATCTTGGCAAAGACCTGGTAACGCTGAATATGGTAAAAGATATTGCTATTAATGGCGACCATGTTTCTTTTACAGTTGTGCTTACTACACCGGCCTGCCCTATGAAAGATATGATACAGACTGCCTGTGTAAATGCAGTAAAAATATTAGTGAATAAACAGGCAACAGTAAAAGTGAATTTTACTTCCAACACCAGCAGCAACCGTAAAGATGCTAA
>JANXWM010000799.1 GCA_025351145.1 Chitinophagaceae bacterium | reverse complement strand
TTTTCTTGAAAGGTCAATTACTTCGAACAAAGCATCCCGGAATTTATATTCTTCAAGCAGGCTTTCCACTTTTTGTTTTGCGTCTGCAATTTGCTGAATGGCAGTTCTGTCATCTTCGTCTAAAATGTTTGCATGTAATGGCGGCACTTTTCCATTGCATAACTTATGCATTAACACAAAGGTCCTGTTTACAAAATTGCCGAAGATGGAAACGAGCTCGCTGTTATTTCTGTCCTGAAAATCTTTCCAGGTAAAGTCATTGTCTTTTGTTTCCGGGGCATTGGCGCAAAGCACATAGCGCAGCACATCTTCGCAACCGGGAAAATCTTTTATATACTCATGCACCCACACTGCCCAGTTACGGCTTGTAGAAACTTTATCGCCTTCGATATTTAAAAATTCATTGGCCGGAACATTTTCGGGCAATACAAAATTGCCATGCGCTTTAAGCATTGCAGGAAAAATAATACAATGAAAAACAATATTATCCTTGCCTATAAAATGCACCAGCTTTGTATCTTCTTTGCACCAGTAATCGGCCCATTGATCGGTTAACTCTTTTGTGGCAGAAATATAACCAATGGGTGCATCGAACCAAACATATAAAACCTTGCCTTCAGCATCGGGCAGGGGAACTTTTATACCCCAGTTACTGTCGCGTGTCATGGCACGGGGATGCAGGCCATTATCCAGCCAGCTTTTGCACTGACCATATACATTGTTTTTCCATTCTTTATGGCCTTCGATGATCCACTCTTTAAGCCATGGCTCATAGTTTTGCAAAGGAAAATACCAGTGTTTTGTTTTTCTTTTCACCGGAACTGCATCGCTCAATGCACTGCGTGGATTGATCAATTGTTCAGGGCTTAGAGAAGTACCGCATCTTTCACATTGATCTCCGTACGCATTTGGATTAGCACAAACTGGGCAGGTGCCCACAATATATCTGTCGGCCAAAAAAGTATTTGTTTTCTCATCAAAATATTGTTCGGTTTCTTTTTCTTCAAACAAACCATCATCGTATAATTTTTTAAAAAAAGCTGCCGCGGTTTCATGATGAACTTTATTGGAAGTACGCGAATAAATGTCGAACGAAATCGCCATCTGTTCAAAACTCTCTTTTATAAGTGCATGATATTTATCCACCACCTGCTGAGGGGTTACTCCTTCTTTCATGGCACGAATGGTAATAGGCACACCATGTTCATCGCTGCCGCCGACAAATTTCACATCGCGTTTTTGAGCCCGCAGGTAGCGCACATAAATGTCTGCTGGTATGTAACATCCCGCAAGGTGACCAATGTGCACAGGACCGTTTGCATAAGGCAATGCAGCTGTAATCAAATATCTTTTGAAGTCTTTTTTAATAAGAGGTTCATTTGTATCTCCAGCTTCTTTAATATTCATTTTTCGTTGTTATTTATTTAGCCAACTTTATTTCTCTTTTCAGCTTCCGTTGTGTCACTCACTTGTACTGTATCAATTCTGCTGAACTTTGGTTTCCCGGTAAATTACTCCACTTATTATAAACCTTTTATTAGCAAGTTTAAGAACCTGATTGCGAAAAAATAATTTGGGCTGCAAAAATAGGCATTCAAAGCTGATTATAACTATCGCCCGGGTTTTGCTGCCTGTGGATATAAAGTACAAGAGTGCGACGCAAGAGGCGATGCCACAAGGAACTTAAGTCAGGTCAATAAAAAAAGGCTGCTTTTTACAAAGCAACCTTTAAGTTTAAGAGCTATCAAATAATTATTTGTTGATAAGAAGCTGTGCTTGCTTTATTTCATCTCCATGCTGTATTACAACTCTGTAATTGCCATTAATGAGATTCTTAACGTTTACATTGAACTGGTTTGAGCCCACAATTACCGTTGCTTTTGTTTGAAATACTGCATTACCATTAACATCAAAAACAGTAAGCGTAATATCTCCCGTTTTGGTTGACTGGTAGCTTACTTTAAAATTATCCTTTGCAGGATTTGGATTAACCGACAGGCTGCTGTTGTCTATTTTTTCTGCAACTACTATATCGCTTGCCACAGGAAAAGGTGAAGCCACAGCGCCAACATTTGCCCAGTAAGTACCCCAGGTATTGCCGGTTCTGGCGTATTCCTGCAAAGTCCAGAAAGTGCCGTCTGCAGGATCCATACAGGTAGCGCTATAATCGCCCCAGCGGTTACGGCCACTGCCATAATCTTTAAAATAACTTGCAAGCCCTACCTTGTATATTTTGGGTGTGCGAAATACATTAAGCGCATCATTCCCGTTTCTGTAAGCATATATACTGCTGGCATATAGTGCACTGCCGGAAATGTTTGATCCTATAAGCACATCGTTGTTCGCAGTTACTGCAAGGCTTGGGTAATACAGGCGATACTTATTGGTAGCATCATCAAGCCTGCCATACTGTATAACTGCATTTGTAGTGGGATTGATCTGCCAAAAATCTGTAGAAGAACGTGTAGGGCTTGAAGCCGGAAGATAAACAGTGTGCGTTGCAAAAAGGTAGCCGTTGCGTACAATGGGACTGCGCATTTTTGTGCCGCCACTGTTAATCAGTTTTGTGCTTCCTTTTTGAGTCGCGTCGAGCGTTGTTTCGCTCCATGGCTGGTTAACGCCTATAAGCGCACCGGCTGTATAAACTGGGGTGCCCGTACCGGTTATAGTACAAACCTTTATATATCCTGCACCACCTGAATTTCCATTATAATCACAAAGCATATAATCTGTGCTTTGGCCGGCATCCAGTGTTTCAGCAGGCGCAAGTGTAAATATTCCGCTTGCATCAAAGAAGGTATTTGATGTGCCTAAAGTACCGGCAATTGCTGCAGCTTTATCAAGAACAGTTATTCTAACCTGTTTATAAAATAAATTTAAAAAATCGTTTGTGGTAATTACTATCCAGTTGCTGCTGTAACCAAGCAAAGGATAGTCAGGGAGTGTGCTGGAAGGGCCGGTGTCAAAAGCATATTCGTACCAGCTTCCAGTAGGGTCATTGGTTAATGAAGCCCCAAGAAAAATACCATAATGACCGTTATTGAGATTTGCGATCATGCAGGCCAGCCATCGGCCTGTAGTTGCATCGTACACCACATGAGGATCAGAATAAGGCGAACCTGTACCGCTTAAACCAGACCAAAAACCTGAAAGTGTAAGCGTGCTAATCGTGGCACCGCTTTTATTAAGGATACGGTACTGGGAATTTAGCGTTTCAAAAAGATGATTAGGGCCTACTGCACCATTTACATCGGGGGGAATTACAGTATTATTATCGGTAATACCATCAAAACTTTTAATAGGTGGCTGAGACGCAACTGGCGAGGAGCTGCCTTCGCTAATTGTGGTTGTAAAACCATCAGGTACCTGGAATACTTTTACACCTTTAGGAACAGGACGGTTATAAGGAATCCCTTTTTGCCCCTCTTCCTTTTCTTCATTGTCCTTTTGCTTAACCTGGTGTGGAGGGTTACGCAATTCTTTATCAGCAAGCTCTTTAAAATTAATTGACCCACGCCCCGCTACGGGGTTTATCGTTGGGGCAAAAGTCTGCGACCTCAGCGGATTAATTGCAGCCAATGCTATCACAAGCAATGCAGCAAACCGTAAAATTTTTTTCATTGTTAAAAGATTTATAAGTTAAGGTAAATACTTTTCCGCACACTTAACCATTCGTGTACGAATAGAAGGATAATTTAATAATGCCCCTGCTTTGTTACTTCAAATGAGCTTTGGGTTGCGGGTTATGTCTCCAATCTGCTTTTTGCTCACAGCATCGAGGTTATGGCTCGTGCGTTGCTGCATAATATTCG
>JANXWM010000783.1 GCA_025351145.1 Chitinophagaceae bacterium | reverse complement strand
AAGGTAATCTTTGCATTAAAGCGCCGAGGCCTTCTATTTTACGCACAACATATGGCGATCAAGAACGCTGCAAAAAGAATTATTTCAGCACTTACGAAAATTTATATTTCACCGGCGATGGCGCATTGAGAGATGAGCAGGGCAACTACCGCATTACCGGCCGTGTAGATGATGTGCTGAATGTAAGCGGCCACCGTATTGGCACTGCTGAAGTAGAGAATGCCATCAACATGCATGCAGGTGTAGTGGAGAGTGCGGTGGTTGGTTACCCGCACGATGTAAAAGGACAGGGCATTTATGCATTCGTGATTTTTGGTTCTATGCATGGCGACGAAACATTAACGAGAAGAGATATTCTGCAAACGGTTACCCGTGTAATTGGTGCCATTGCAAAGCCTGATAAAATTCAGTTTGTAACGGGTTTGCCTAAGACACGCAGCGGCAAAATCATGCGCCGCATTTTACGCAAGATTGCTGAAGGCGAAACAGAAAATTTAGGTGATACAACTACCTTACTCGACCCCGGTGTGGTAGAAGAAATTAAAAACGGGAAGATATAAGAAATACATTTTTTGAACCAGGCTTTAGATTATTAATTGAACTTTCGTTGCGTTGCACTCTTGTACTTTTGGAAGTAATGCAGCTTTTAGCGAAGTCTCCCAGCAACGACGGCGTTGCGTTACTTGGCAAAACAACTCAAAACGGTTTTGTTGATTTTCAATTAGTTAGTACCGAGTTGTATAGAAGCGTAGATAAAACAGCCCGCTCAGCAACAGTAAGATCATGTTTTCGAAAATATTTTTTGTAATACGTTCAATTAATCAAATGAAATATACAGCCTTAGTTTTGGTCTTAGTTATTTTAGTAGCAGCCAATGCCTGCAAAAAAACAAACAGCACTGCGCCGGTGCCGGTTCCTCCTGTGGTTATTGATACAGAAACTTTACAAGGAGATGCTCCTTTTAAAATAGGTGCAGCTATTGATGTGTACAGGTTACAGATAGATCTAATGTATAAGAACACATTGCTGGCACAGCAAAACAGCATTACTATTGAGAATGCTGTAAAGTGGCAAAGCGTTCACCCGTCAGAAAATATATTTGATTTTAGTGGTGGAGATTATATTGCAGATTTCTGTAAAAACAATAATAAGCGTTTGCATGGCCACTGTTTAATATGGTACCAGGCAAACCCCGACTGGCTCAATAATTACAATGGCGACTCGTTAGCATGGGAACATTTATTTAAAACTCATATTCAATCTGTTGTTGCACACTATAGAGGAAAAGCAACAAGCTGGGATGTTGTTAATGAAGCATTCCGCGATGATGATGGCAGCCTTCGTGTGCAGGACAAATACCCAGGCGATAATTTTGACGACGGCTGTATTTGGGCAAGGCACCTGGGTTCCGATTACATAGCCCGTGCTTTTGAATATGCACACGAAGCGGACCCCAATGCCTTATTATTTTATAATGAATACGGCCAGGAATGGAGCGATGCCAAAACAAATGCCATCATAAACATGGTAACAGATTTTAAAGCAAGAGGCATACCCATCAGCGGGCTTGGTTTACAAATGCATATTGATATTAATACATCGAACGAGGGGATAACAAAAGCCATACAAAAACTTGCTGCAACCGGCTTGC
Source organism: Chitinophagaceae bacterium (assembly GCA_025351145.1). GTDB lineage: Bacteria > Bacteroidota > Bacteroidia > Chitinophagales > Chitinophagaceae > Limnovirga. The sequence continues at coordinate 5,717 of JANXWM010000783.1, read as the reverse complement.
AGATCTATATTTCTGAACTGGATATAAGTGTAAACCCTGCAAACGATCAATCAGTTTCTTTTACGACAGACCTTCAAAAAAAGCAGGCAGATAAATACGCATTTATTGTACACCAGTATAAAGCATTGGTGCCGTCAGCACAACAATATGGCATAACAACATGGAATGTTGGCGACAAAGACAGCTGGATACGCACTTATATTATGCACAAAGACTGGCCGCTGTTATTTGATGATAACTATGCAAAAAAAACCTGCTATTTCAGTTTTAGGGATGCGTTGAAAAATTAAGCAGTTGAGTTAAATTATTTGAACAGGGTTTTGCGAATGGGTGTATTGGCTGTTTAATGTTCAGTCATATTCAAGAGTACAAGAGTGCGATGCAAGAGGTGATGCCATGAAATCCCGATGGCTCGGGACAAAGCTCTTTTTAAAGCATTTATTTCTTCTTCTTTTTCGAGAGTGCTTTAATAAGTACCGGCAACAAAATAAGATTGGTTAATGTACCTACCACCAGTGTTAAGGATGTAAGCCAGCCCAATGCTTTTGTGCCGCCAAACTCGCTGATGCAGAAAATAATAAACCCTGCCGTAAGCACAAGCGAAGTATAAATAATGCTGATGCCGGTATGGCGTATGGTTTGTATAAGCGTTGCTTCAACATCGTAATTATTGTTGGGCAGTTCTTGTTTATAGTTTACCAGGAAGCGGATGGTTACATCGATTACAATACCCAACGCCACGCTGAAAATGAGCACAGTGGAGGGTTTCAGCGCAATGCCTGCCCAGCCCATTACGCCAGCGGTAATTAACAACGGCACAAGATTGGGTATAAGCGAACACAATAAAATCCTTGCCGAGCGGAAGAGATAAAGCATGCACAAAGCAATCAACAGGAATGCCCACATAATGCTTTGCTGTAAACCTTTTATAATAAAACTGGTGCCTTCGAGAAAGGTAACACTTGAACCTGTGAAGGTTACTTTGTAGTTCGCAGTATCGAAAGTTGCCTTTGCAACAGAATCAAAATCTTTAAGCAATAAAGGAAGTTTAGCGCTGCCAATATCTTTCATGTTTACGCTGATTCGTGCATATTGTTTGGTGCTGTCAATAAAGCTGGTGAGCAGTTTGCTGATACCTGTTTTTTGAGTGGTATCTTTTTTGTCGCCTTTTAAATATTTGCCGAGCAGCGGCATATCGAATTCAGTGGGTGTAGTGTAGTTAACACTGTCGCCATCGAAGAATGCCTGCTTGGCAAACTTTAATCCATCAACGAAAGATAAAGGCTTCGCAGTTTCCGTACGGCTGTCAATGTATTGAGAGAACGAATCAATTTTTTCAATGGGCCCAAGTGACTTAAGCAACCCGTTTTTCTTTTTTGCATCCACTACAATTTCAAGCGGCATTATACCGCCAAAGTTTTGTTCAAACCATTTAAGATCGGTATAAATTTTATCGTTCTTTGGCAGATCATCTACAATAAAACCTTCGCTTTTTAATTTAGCAGTTCCTACTATCGCTGCAATAATGGCAACAACTGTAACACCGTAAATCCATGCTGAGTGGTGCATGGTCCACTTTTCAATACGCACTAAAATCCGTTCAAGAAATTTATTGTCTAAGTAGCGAACATGTTTGGCTTTTGGTGCAGGCAGGTAGCTTAAAACCGCAGGTATAAAAATGAGTGAGATTACAAAGAGCATCATAATATTAATACCCGATACAATACCAAACTCTTTCAGCAATGCGCTTTGTGTAAATGCAAAAACGGTAAATCCAACTGCTGCCGCAATATTGCAGAATAATGTTACCACACCCATGCGGCCTACCATGGTAACGAGCGCAAGGTTTTTATCTGCTTTATCCCGAAAACTCATGTGGTATTTATTTAAAAAATAAATACAGTTCGGTATGCCGATTACCACTACTAGTGGTGGTATTAAAGCAGTAAGTAAAGTAATTTTATAGCCGAATAAAACCATAGTGCCAAGGCTCCAGATTACACCCATCATTACTACCAGCAAACTCATAAGCATAGCACTGAAAGACCGGAAGAAAAGCAATAATGTAACCGCCGATAACAGCAGCGAGCCAATTAAAAACCAGTACATTTCTTTCTGTATCCTGTTGGCAACATTGGTGCGTATATAGGGTAAACCACTTAGGTGAACATTGCTGTGGGTAAGCGTTTCAAAGGAACGTACCTGGGCAAGTATATCGTTTACGAGCCTTGTTCGCGATTTACTGTTGGCGGTATCTTTATTCAAACGAACGGCAAGTAAATATGCATGTGTGTTGTTGTAGAGTATGCCATTATAAAAAGGAAGGTTTTCAAAAACATGGCGGTCACTGTCCAGCATTATTTGTGAGCTGTACGGTGCATTAAATATTTTCTGCGTGGTAAGTTTTTCTGCAGAGTCTTTTTTTATAAGTTCCGATGCTTCGGATACACTTAATATACTTTCTACGCCGGCAATTTTTTTTAACCGATCCTGCATGCCCGCCATTGCATTAAACATGGCAGGTGTATAAAACGAATCCGTTTCAATGCCCATTACCATGGTGTTGCCATCATCTCCAAACTTTTCTTTAAAGGCGAGATAATCTTTGTATTTTGGATTATCTACCGGAATGGCTTTGCCAAAATCATAACTCATTTCTGCACGTGAAGCATAAAAGGCCATCCATACGGTACCGCTTAATAACAATATCAGCAGCGGCAGTTTGTACTTTAAAATAAAATCTCCAAGGCGGTACCACATAAAAAAAGTGTTGATAAAAACGCAGCAAAGAAACAGCTTATTAAGTTTTAAACCGAATCATAAGTTTTATGAACCCAACGCCAGTAATTCTATGAAACTTTGGTTGCGTCGCACTCTTGTACTAACGGATAGGTATGAGCTTTTGGCTGCACACTCAACGCTTTTGTTTTTTTTGCTGCAACTTAGGGCTTGCAGCCTGTAGCTGAAAATTGTTCCGAACGTATAAGAGTGCGACGCAAGAGGCGATGCTATAGTATGCCTTTGCCGGGCCCAAAATAATTTTAAAAATAATTTGGCTGCTGTGAATTATTGCATTTACTTTGAATTTCAAAGTGCTTTTATGACTGACCAAAATCATCATTTAGATACGCTGCAGGATATAAAACAAATAATGGAACGCAGCAGCCGTTTCATAAGCCTTAGCGGTTTAAGCGGTATTGCCGCAGGCAGCTGCGCACTGGTGGGTGCATGGTTTGCGAATGACCGGATAATGGCTTATAAATTAGAAACTGGCCCAAATTTTCATGCAGACAGAGGAGAATATATTTTTAAAGACAACGGCAACCTGCTCTTTAACCAGCTTTTCTTAATAGCAGCGATTACTTTTTTTGCTGCTTTTTTCCTGGCATTTACTTTTACCTATTTGCGCAGCCGGAAAACAAATACACCTATTTGGGGTACAACCGCACGCAGGCTGATGATCAATGTAATTGTGCCAATGGTAACCGGTGGAATTTTTTTACTGGCGCTTATTAAAAACGGTGTTTATGAGTTTACTGCTCCCGGTTGTCTTGTTTTTTATGGGCTGGCAGTTTTAAATGCGAGCAAATACACTTTTTCAGAAACTGTTTACTTAAGCTACAGCCTTTTATTACTCGGCATTATTAACCTTTGGTTTACTGAATACAGTATTTATTTTTGGGCGCTTGGTTTTGGTTTGTTTCATATTGTTTATGGAACAGCAATGTGGTGGAAGCATGAAAGGTAGCCCCCATCCCTAAAAGGGGGTAGAGGCACCTGGGATTATCTAAAAAATATTAAAAATAATAACTCCCCTTTAGGGGATGGGGGCATGAAGAATCCGATAGAAAATTTAAATAAAAATTTTGACAGCCGTGTACGCCTGGGCCTTATGAGTGCCCTGATGGTGAATACGGAAGTAAGCTTTAATGACCTGAAAGAACTGATACAGGTTACCGATGGTAACCTTGCGAGCCATATAAAAGCTCTGGAAGAAAGCGGATATATTAAAGTACAAAAAGGTTTTATCGGGCGTAAAACAAATACCACTTATTCTGCAACCGGGGCCGGTGAGAAAGCTTTTAAAACACACCTTGAAGCATTGGAAGAAATGATAAAGTCAGCAAAATAATTTTTTTGTACCTATGCTTTGAAATTCAAAGTGCTTTTAAAATATATCATTATAATGGTAAACTAATAAAACATGAAGTCAATAACTATTGCAGCAAGATTGTGGTTTCTAACTTCACTGTCATTTGGTTTGGGTGCATTTATTTTCAGCTTATGGAATTACGGCTATATGGAAACAGCAATACTGTTATTCGCGCCAATCGCAGCATTAGTTTGCAGCCTTCCAGCTTTAGGTGTTCTGTACATATCTCTTGCGGCAATTAATAAATGGTTTCAAACAGTAACCAGCAAATTCATGATGCTTGTCTTACTTCAATTGCTTATTATAATTGGTTATGGTTTACTGGCTGGTATTATAGATACATCCTTTAATTATGATGACAATGCATGGATGAACTTTCTTGAAACTGCCGGCCTTGCCACGGCTGCATTATTTGCCAGCAGTGCTGCTGCCACTGCACTCAGCTATAAAAAGCTTTCAGCATATTTTTCTCAAAACATTTCTTTTCAAACTCAAACAAATACAAATATGGACACTTATCAGCAAAACCTGCAAACGCAGCAACCGCAACCGTCAGCAAATAACAAAACAATGATTAAAGCAATTATAACTGGCGTATTGATACTTGTTATGCTTATACCAACAGTCTTTGTTTCTAACCTTGTTACCGAAAGAAAAGAACGGCAACAGCAAGTGGTAGAAGAAGTAAGTAGTAAATGGGCAACCCCGCAAACCGTTACATGGCCATGGCTTTACATTCCCTACACAATAAACGCAACAGGTACCGATGGTAAAATTGCAAAGCTGCAAAAGCATTTAATATTGCTGCCGGAGAATTTAACTGTAACCACAAACATGTTACCTGAAGAACGGCCACGTTCCATTTACAAAGTATTGCTTTATAAAAGTAATGCAACTGCTAAAGGTAATTTTATACTACAGTTACCTAAAGATATTGATACAGCTTCCTTGCAGTTAAGCGAAGCTAAAATATGTATGGGTATTACAGATTTTAAAGGCATTGAAGAAAAGATAGCCATCAACTTCAATGGAAATATTATTGACCTTTTGCCGGGCTTGCCATCAAAAGATATTGACAGCAACGGGTTATCTGCAACAATAAATTTATCGGCTGCTGATTTTGATAAAACAGTAGCATTCGATATGTCACTAAAAATAAAAGGGAGCGAACAGTTGCACTTTGTGCCGCTTGCAGGCAACAGCAATTTCTCCATTCAATCAGCCTGGAGCAATCCTTCATTTGATGGCAACAGTTTACCCGGTGAACGGGAAGTAACAGATAAAGGGTTCAATGCCAAGTGGACATTCAACAAGGCAAACCTTCCTTTTGCCACAACATTAAAAGATTTCAATTTCAAAAAGGATGATTTCGCTTTTGGCGTAACAATGGTGCAGCCTGCAGATCAGTATGCCAAAACAATGCGCAGTGTTAAGTATGCCATTTTATTTATTGGCCTTACTTTTTGCCTGTTCTTTATTGTAGAGCTAATGCAAAAGAAACCCTTTCACCCGGTGCAGTATGTGCTGGTGGGTATAGCCCTTATTATCTTCTTTACATTGCTGC
>JANXWM010000749.1 GCA_025351145.1 Chitinophagaceae bacterium | reverse complement strand
AGGGTTTTTAAGAAATGGATCCTGCACCCAGAATTCTATAAATTCAATATTCCCTGTCTCAAAGTCTGTTTGATCAATATTACGCATAATGCCACCCCAACGTTGTTTTGGGTTGCTGAGTTTTCCATTTGCATTAATATTGTTTGCATCATTTGTAAAGTTGTATGGCCCGGGATCAGTTGGATAATAAGCCAAATCAAAAGTGGCATTCAACACATCGGTAATATTTGTGGTTCGCTGCGGAAATAATTCATTTGTATAAACAGCTCTTATCCTTGGATCGCTCAATGCTGCAAAATTTCCTTTTAAGGGATTGCTTGGGTTAGATTTATCCTGAAGAATAGGCTCAATATTATACCAGGCCATTTTTGCCCTGTTTTTACCGTAGCCTAAATTATTGTTTAGTGTTGCTTCGGGGAAACGTCCACCTTGCGGAGTAGATGCCAATACCCAGGAAACAAAGGGGAAACGCAGATCAATACTGCTGGTGGTTCCTTCAAAATCATCAATATAAATAAGGCCCTCATTTCCTTTTCCTATTTGTTTTGGATGCCCCGGCTTTAGAACAGCAGCTTCTCCGTAAGCATTGATATTACTGACAGCTTTTGAATTATAAAATGGCAGCTTATTTAGCAACCTTGTTAAACCGGGTAATTCTGAGCGGTAATTAAAATCAACACCATACATAGTATTTTGAATGGGGTCTTCCCCATAATTTACTTTTGTAAAGTATGGCCTTTCCGTAAGCCTTTGCATGGTAGCACCAAGGGATAGTTTTTTATTTACAAGGTAATCAAGCCGTAATCCCATAAAACTCCTTTGCTGAATACCATAGCTCGCATTATTCTCATATTGTACGTTAACGGGTACACCTGAGTTAATAATGGCCTGGTTAATTACTTTTAGGGTACCAAGATTATAATCAATAATATAATCAACGTTTTCCTGTAAATTTTGCCCTCCCGCAGTTACGGTAACTGAACCAGGTGGGATGTTAAACCCTCCAAGATAAATATCCGTAGTTGAACTTCCTTTTATAGTCCCTTCAATATAAAAACGATTAAGGTTAGCGTAGGTTTGGGCAATAGCTTTTATCGAATCATATAGCTGGTTATATAAATACTTATCTTTTATATCCTGTGGCTGACCTTTAAATGCAGTGCTATCAAGGTAAGAACCAAAAGGCTCTAACACAGGAAAGATAATTTTGCCTTGTTGCGAAAGAACAGTGAAACTGTCTACAAAATCATATTGCCCATCCGGTAAAGGGTCATTTCGGTTGTTAAGCCTGTCAAGGTTCAAAATCGTTAATAATGGCTTTCCTGAATAATCCGGGTTCGTTTCGGGCAGGTAACGTTTTTTTCCACCGCTGGGTTCAAGATACAGCACATTCATATTAAAGCCATCACGCTGCACACCCGTTACATCAAGTGAATAAACGTTTTTCATCATCAGGTTCCAAAGCGGATGGGGCTCATCAATACGTTGTGAAGTGGCTTTTAATAATTTTAAAAACAAAACTTTTTGTACCCCTTGTGTAGAGTCTACTGTTACATCCTGAGAAAATTCCCCTACCTGGTAAACCTTACCGTTATAGGTGTACTGATATGCTACCGCTAATACATCATCTGGCTGCAACTGCTGGTTTAGTGAAATAAATCCCACCTGCGGATTAAAATAGTATTCTCCCGGTTCAAGCTTTCTGGCAAAAGTTTTTTCAAAATCATCTACCGGCGACAACCCCTTTGAAACAAGGATAGAGTTAATAAGCGAAGGGTTACGGTTAAGTTTAGCATTACCTGCCAAAAAAGAATAAAGATCATTCGAACCGTTTTCTGGCAATTGATTGTTCGTTAAAGAATGGATTACAGGGCTGCTGGGGTTTGGTTCTGCAAGATCTGTAAGACCTACAATACTTCTTGTATTGGTGGTTGTTCCATTACGGTTGGTTAACCAAACTTCAATTCTTAATATCTGTACCTGACTGTTAACAGCAGGCAGGTTGCTCATTGCTTTATTATAATTATTTTTAAAGTACTGAGCCAATAAAAAGTGCCGGTTTTCCTCGTAATCATCCAGGCGCTTGCTAACCTTTTGGCTAAGCCCACCTCCCTGCAAGGTTAATGACTGCCTTTGTGAACGCTGACTGGCAATAGCGGCAGTAACAAATAGTTTTCCAAACTGAAGCGATGTTTTTATCCCAAATAAACTTTGTACACTTGCCATTAAAGTACCCTTGCTCTGAAACGAAATATTACCAGCCTCCACTGATTTAAGTATTTCATCATCCATTCCTTTGTAGTCAAGCTTCAACTGGTTTTCAAAATCAAAATTTGCAAGTGTGTTGTAACTGATGGGTAGTTTTAATTTATCTCCAATGCTTGCATTGATGTTCACATTGGCATCCATATTAAAGTCAAACCCCCCATTCTTTCTTGCAGACTCAGGTAGTGTGGGGTTTTTTATATTTTGTCCCTGGTAACCTGCTGTAAGGTCAACAGAACCCTGTGGTTTAATATCCACTTTCAAGCCACCCGGTGCCACACCAAAAATCCGGTCAAATAATTTATCATAAACCCTGGGTTTTGGCCTTACAATTTTTCGGTTAAGGTCAAATAGTGTTCTTGACCTTTCACTAAAATAATTTGTTTCTGCCTGCTGGGCCTGTAGTTTTTGAAACTCATCAAAACTTAAATAGGTTGGCTTACGGTAAATAGTATTACCAACTTTTTCATTAATGTAGTATTGCTTTGTTACAGGATCATATTCAATATCCTGCTTAATAAGAGAAGTATCACTTAAATCAAAAGGGTTATTCGATTTCCAGGAGAAGGGATCGCCGCGCCTGTCTTTAATAGGATACCTTAAGCTGTCCTTCTTTGAAGAGCGCAATGAATCCGTCTTTTGCGCCATTACATTTATGCATAATAATGTGCAGCAAAAAACAGGCAAAAAAGTAACAGTGAAGAAACGAAAAATCTGCGCCAATGTTCAGTAAGCTCTGGTTAAGTAGAAGTATTTGCTATAGGTTATAAATTTTTTAAAGCCTGTTTAATAATATCTTCCAAAGAAAGTATTTCTTTAGCAGAATCTGAAACTTTTTTTACTGCTGATTCTGCCATTGGTTTTCCAATTCCCAACCCCACCAAAGCATTCACTGCATCCTGCTCCACAGACCGGTAATTGTTACTTCCTGCTGCTGCATTTTCCAGGGAAATTTTGCCAAGTTTTTCCCTAAGTTCCAATACCAGCCTTTCCGCTGTTTTACGACCAATCCCTTTAACGCTTTCCAGCAGTTTAGTATTGCCCTGAACAATCGCTTTAATAATTTCCGCCGGGTTAAGCCCGCTCAGCATCATTCTTGCAGTTGATGCCCCCACTCCCGAAACACTGATCAGTTGTAGAAAAAGCTCCTTTTCATCCTGCGCAAAAAAACCAAAAAGTGTTTGCGCATTCTCTGTAATATGCAGGTAAGTAACCAATTGCCCCTCGTCTTTATTACTTATATGCGAATAAGTATGCAGGCTTATCTGCAGTTCGTACCCCACGCCATTAACATCAACAATAACCTGCGACGGTGTTTTACGCGAAAATTTTCCCCTTACAAAAGCAATCATATATACGGTATTTCAAAAATAAAGTTTCAGCCCAAATATCGGGTTAAATTAAGGTCAATTCTTCATTTAATTGGTAAGTTTATTCTGGGGCCTATGTTTATTGGTTTTTATGGGGGCCGGCTAAAGAATATAAATGAAGCTTTACTTCCCGCCATGGCGGGACCCTTGTACTGTTTGATTATTTGTATGAGCTTTTCCCGTAGCGAAGAAGTGACATAACAAGCATATCCACAATTTACATTGAGCATTTTAGTAACTTTATAAAAACTTTACTGGAATGACACGCACAGAGCACCACTAAGTAATATACAACAGGAGTTACTTAAACTATATTCATCTGATATAGATGAAGCTGACTTGCTTCATATTAAAAAATACATGGCCAGGTATTTTGCAGATAAAGCCATTAAAGAAGCCGATGAAATCTGGGAGGCAAAAAAATATACCAATGAAACCATTTCTAATAGTTAATTAAAAAATTGTTGGAACCCGGCTTTAATGTTTCATAGCATCGGCTGTTGCGTCGCACTCTTGTACTAAAGGAATTTGTATGAGCTTTTCCCCAAGCGAAGATCAATACGAAGGCTTAGTATTGTTTAAATGCATTTTGATGTGCTGCTTTTATTTCATTGATTAAAGCTTCTGGGTTCAGCACTTTCATATTGTCGCCAAACGAAAGCAGTTCCATTATTAAGTCATGTGTCAAACACAGCTTTAATTTTACCTGCAATTCATTTTCGTTGTCAATTAAAATTTGTTGGGTTTCGTGAAGCGGCAGGCTTTTTATATACTTGCCCTGGAAAGGGTCGAATGATAAAATTATTTCCTGTGGTTCTTCATCGGTTGGACTGATAATTCCAAAACAATAGCGATAACTTTCTTCGATATTGTAAGTCTTAGGAAATTCAAAAGCCCTGTTGGTTATTTCAAGATTTGTTAAACGGTCAAGGGCGAAGCTTTTAATATTGTCGTCCTTGCTGTCTTTAGCTAAAAGATACCAGCGGTTTTTAAATTCTTTCAAAGCATAAGGTTCAGCTTTACGCTGGCTTATTTCGTCCTCCCAAAATTTGTGATAAGAAAATTTGATTTGAAATTTATTCTTGATAGCGTGAAGTAAGCCATATAAATTCTCCGTTCCTTGCGGTCTGCGTTTTTCAAGGTGAATAAAAGGTGTCAGGTCTTGTGCAAGGTTTAATGAATTAAACATATCAAATGCTTCAATCATTCTTTGGAAATTCATATTCTCCATTTCGCTTTGGCTGATGAAATATCCTTTAGATGTTTTTGAATATTCAATATGAACGCCGAAAATATTCCTTATCTCACGAATATCCCTTTGCAATGTGCGTTTTGAAAAACCAATGTTCAACGTATCATCCTGCATTTGCAAATAATCAAACTGATTTTCAATATAGCCTTGCACCTCATTATAAGTAGAGTAGGGTTTTGCTTTCAGCTTTTTGAGGATGAGCAGGTATCGGGATATGTAGCCACGTTTGGACATGGGATGAAAATTGGTTAAGCAAATCTTGCGTTTATTATTATATCGCGATTGTTCATTTCGTTCAAACCTTTAACCATATGTACTATAAACTGTCGACCTTCTTCCATGGCATCTTTAATCCATTCAGTTCTGTCGCTATTTAATTTTTTATAATCTTCGAACTTTAAATTAGCTAAATCCAACTTGGACTTAACCCAAACTGTATAATTTGAATTATCCCAAAAATGCTCTCTATCTATAGGTCGCTCCTCAAATTTTTTGGCTATAATTCTAAAGACGTGAAGTTCTGGTTTATTGGCATGGCCAAGTTGTTGATCTTGCTTTGGCAATAAATCAAAATGAAAATA
>JANXWM010000748.1 GCA_025351145.1 Chitinophagaceae bacterium | reverse complement strand
GTTTCTTTACCGTTTACGGCCCATGGGGCAGGCCCGATATGGCTCCTGTTATTTTTACGAAAGCCATCCTCGCAGGCAGGCCCATACAGGTCTTCAATAATGGAAACATGCAGCGCGATTTTACATACATAGACGATATTGCAGAAGGTGTTGTAAGGGTAATGAACCATATTCCCCAACCCAACAGCAATTGGGTAAACAGCGGAAAAGATATCTCATCATCAAGTGCCCCTTACAAAATTTATAACATTGGCAACAATGCACCGGTGCAGTTAATGCATTTTATAAATGCCATTGAAAATGCACTTGGCATTAAAGCCATTAAGGAGTTAAAGCCGCTGCAGCCCGGCGATGTAACCATCACTTATGCCGATGTAAGCGACCTGGTTAAAGATACCGGCTACAAACCCAATACCAGTATTGAAGAAGGCGTAAATAAATTTATCGCATGGTATAAAGAGTATCATAATATTAAGTAGCGGTTTTATGTACCTGGCAGAAGAACAGGAATGAAGCTTCTGTTGCGTCGCACACTTGTACAGTATAGCATAATTGAACATAAATACAGCAGCATTACAAACATTTATTAAACCCGTTCAAATAATATAGTACCATGCAGAAAAACATTTTAATTACAGGCGGTGCAGGTTTCATAGGCTCGCATGTAGTGCGGTTATTTGTAAATAAATACCCTCACTACAGGATCGTTAACCTCGACGCCCTTACCTACGCCGGTAACCTCGAAAACCTGAAAGATATTGAGCACAACACTAACTATGTTTTTGAAAAAGCAAACATCCTGGAACCGGATGCACTTAAAAATATTTTCACAACACACGGCATTACAGATGTTATTCACCTGGCAGCAGAATCGCATGTTGACAGGTCTATCCTTTCGCCCATGGATTTTATTTATACCAACATTGTTGGCACCGTTAATCTCTTACAAACTGCAAAAGAATGCTGGAAAGATGATTACAGTAAACACCGGTTTTATCATGTATCAACAGATGAAGTTTACGGCACTTTAGGTGCCGAAGGTTTGTTTACAGAAACAACGGCCTACTCACCCAATTCTCCATACTCTGCCAGCAAAGCATCATCCGATCATTTTGTAAGGGCTTATGGCGAAACTTATGGCATTGGTTATGTAATTACCAACTGTTCTAATAATTACGGCCCCAATCATTTTCCCGAAAAATTAATTCCGTTGTTCATCAATAACATCATCAATAAAAAACCTTTACCCGTTTATGGCAAAGGCGAAAATACAAGGGACTGGCTGTATGTAATAGATCATGCGAGTGCAATTGATGCAGTATTTCACAAAGGTGGAAACCACGAAACCTATAATGTGGGCGGTTTTAATGAATGGAAAAATATTGACCTCGTACAACTCATGTGCAATTTAATGGATGAAAAGTTAGGCAGAGAGAAAGGTGAAAGTGAACAGTTGATTACCTATGTTACAGACAGGCCCGGGCATGATCTTCGCTATGCAATTGATGCCTCAAAAATTAATAAAGAATTGGGCTGGAAACCTTCTGTAACATTCGAAGAAGGCTTAAGCGCAACCATTGACTGGTACCTGCAAAACAAAGATTGGCTGCAGCATGTAACCAGCGGCGATTACTAGCATTACTACGAAAAACAGTATGCTGACCGATAATAATAATGAAGGTTGATATTTGCTTAATAAAGTTATAGAGCACAAGAGTGCGACGCAACAGGCGATGCCATTTTAAGAAATGCCTGGTTCAAAAAAAATCATGATAAAATGAAAGTAGAAGCTACCACATTAAAAGATTGTTTTATTATTCACGATACGGTTTTTGAAGACAGCCGTGGTTATTTTTTTGAGAGCTTCAACCGCAAGAAGTTTCAAGAACTAACAGGCATTGATGCAAACTTTGTTCAGGATAACCAGTCGGCCTCAACAAGAGGTGTGTTGCGTGGTTTGCATTTTCAAGCCGGCGAACATGCGCAGGCAAAACTTGTTCGTGTGCTGGAAGGAATTGTGCTTGATATTGCTGTGGATATAAGAAAAGATTCACCCACTTTCGGGGAGCATGTAGAGGTTGAGTTAACCACAGTTTCACGCAAGCAACTGTATGTGCCGCGTGGCTTTGCGCATGGTTTTGTGGTGCTGAGTGAACGTGCCGTATTTTTTTATAAATGCGATAACTATTATAACAGGCAGGCGGAGGGCGGCCTCATGTATAATGATGCAGATTTAAATATCGACTGGAAAATATCAGATGCTGATGTGGTGCTGAGTGAGAAGGATAAACAAAATCAATCATTAAAAGACTTCCTTAAAACTTTATAAACCATGAAAGGAATTATTCTTGCAGGCGGATCCGGCACACGGCTATACCCCATTACAAAAGCGATCAGCAAACAAATAATGCCGGTGTATGATAAGCCGATGATCTATTATCCTTTGTCGGTTTTAATGCTGGCTGGCATTAAAGAAATATTGATCATTACAACGCCAGAAGATTCATCACAATTTCAACGATTGCTTGGCAATGGCAGCGATGTGGGTTGCTCATTTAATTATGCAGTACAGGCGGTGCCCAATGGTTTGGCTCAGGCTTTTGTAATTGGTGAATCTTTTATAGGCACCGATAAAGTTGCATTGATACTTGGCGACAATATTTTCTATGGTTCGGGCTTTAGTAAACTGGTTCAATCGTTTAATGATGTGGATGGCGCCGCTATTTTTGCTTACGAAGTTACAGACCCTGAAAGGTACGGTGTGGTTGAGTTTGACGAAAACCTTAAAGCGCTGAGTATTGAAGAAAAACCAACAGCACCCAAATCGAACTATGCTGTTCCTGGTTTATATTTTTATGATAATGAAGTTGTAGAGATTGCAAAAAACATTGCTCCATCTCCACGCGGCGAATATGAAATTACAGATGTAAACAGGGTGTATCTCGAAAACAAAAAATTGCAGGTTGGTGTAATGAACCGCGGCGTTGCGTGGTTAGATACCGGCACTTTCGATTCTCTGCACGATGCAACGGAATTTGTGCGTGTAATTGAAAAACGCCAGGGACAAAAAGTTGGCTGCATTGAAGAGGTGGCTTACCGCATGGGCTTTATAGACTATGAACAATTAATGAAACTTGCAAAACTTTATGCAAAAAGCGGTTATGGTGAATACCTGCGCAGAATAAAAGTATAAGCGCTTATACAATATTTTTTTATAATGAATTAACCGGATTTGTTCCGGTTAATTCATTACAGCGGCTTTCTCCAGCTTGGCTTCCTCATTAAATTTTCTAAACCCGTTTTCAATTCCCACAATAATATCGTGCAGCTCAAAATACTCTTCGCTGAAAATTCTTGAACTCTTCATCTCCTGCAGAAAACGATAATAAATTTCCATGCTTTCCGTTTCAATTTTTACCACATCAGAAACCGATGCATGAAAAGCTTCGGAGCTAAACAGCTTAATCTCCAGCTCATTTGTGTATTCCAGAAATAACGGATATAAAACATCTGTAAAGATTTTTTCACGGTATGTTTTAGATAAAGCGAGCCATTTGGGTGTAGCCTTCAACAAAAGTAAAACCTGGTATTTCATGATCCTCAATTTGAAAACTATAACAGCAAATCAGGGTTTTGGTTTACAAAATTTTACTCAGGAAAATGTTAATCTCAAATGCAGCTAGGATTTTTTTGAACCGGGCGACAAATCTTTGGGTATCGACTGTTGCGTCGCACTCTTGTACTGTTGGAATATTATTGAGCTTTTACCGCCGCGAAGATCGAAGTAGATGATGTTAGTAAGTGATTAACATCGGCAAAGATTATTTTTTATCCATGGTTGATATATACTTCATCAACAATTTATTATTCTCTGCAATCATATTAAGGGAAGAATGTACTGACTCAAGGAGCTCTTTGTGGTAGGTATAAAAATTCTCAATATTCCCTTGTAATGTTCCATGTACAATTCCGAAATTAACTATAGCTGGCTCATTACTTAAAATATCTACTGGGGAAACACCTAATTCTTTGGATACTTTATCAAGTAATTCAGCTGTAAGTTTTGTTTGGTTTTTTTCAATACGTGAATAAGTATTTTGCGCCATGCTCAGCTTGTTTGCCATGTATTCCTGAGAAAACCCCCTTAATTCTCTGATCATTCTAATCTTCTCACCGTACATATTAATATTTTTTTTAAAAATACCTATAATTGGATAAACTATCCTGTTTCTGGATAGGAATTTACACAAGTTTTTTAAAACTTCACTTTAGATAAAAAACATTTATAATAATTACAACCAAAACAAAATGAAAAAGCTAACTATCCCTTTAATTCTTTTATGTATTTTAATGAACAGTTGTGCTACAATTTTTACAGGAACGCATGATACCATCAGTTTTAAAACAACACCTCCTGGTGCTACTGTGTCAAAAGATGGTGTAGACTTGTGTAAAACGCCATGCACTACATCAATCAAGAGAAGTCTAAACGACACTCAGATTGAGTTAAAGAGTGATGGATACGACACAAAATTAATCACACTTGACAAAGAGTTTAATGTAATTAGCGTAATTAATCTTGGAAATTTATTAGGTTGGGGTGTTGATGCTTTATCAGGTGCAGTCATGAAATATGATAAAAAAAGTTATGATATTCAACTGACAAGGAATGGTAAAACTTCACAAATCATACCTGGTAACTCAACTGATTCACTTGCTATCGCCAGAATAAATATAAACGATTCACTTACAAAAAAATTAGCTATCAATCAACGCTAAAGCAATATATCATTCGATAACAAAAATAAAAGCAGTAAATACATTTGCAAAAGCAGGGACTTCGTAATAGTAATTGACGATAATCCCTGCTTTTATTCATTGTGAAATTTAACCTATCGCAATTAAATCTTTCCTATAAAGCTAAAAATTATGATTAGGCTTATATTCATTGTATCAGTATCAATTTTATTTTCCGCATGCAAAAAAGAAAGTAAATCAGTAGACGAAATAAGGTATGAAGTGAAATTGACCCACTCTTCAACTTGGTCGGGACTTTATATGAACCAAAATGGTCAAACTGTAGATATAAATAATATGCCGGGTGACTGGCAGATATCTTTTAAAAATACAGAAGGCCTAATTGCGGCAACGCTTTTGGCCATTTCGAATGATCGCTCTTATCCCTATTTCTATCCCGATGCAGATGCAACAATGAATGTATACGTAAATGACATTTTAGTTGCATCAAAAAAATATAGCATTGACCCAGGGGGTATTATTTACGACTTGCATTAAGGGATGGCCCGCTTTAATCTGCGCCCATGTTGGTTGCTGACCAAGATTTTTCGCTTCAATCTTCGCTGTGATAAAAGCTCAATAAAATTCCGAACGTACAAGTGAGTGACACAACGGAAGCTCAATAGTATTACTGCACTATGGATCAAAATGATTTTATGTATTTAATCCATTACCGGGCGCAGCCATCTTTGTGCTTCTTCTAAGGACATGCCTTTGCGTTTTGCATAATCGTTTAGCTGATCCTGCTGAATTTTACCCACGCCAAAATACTGGCTTTGCGGGTGGCTGAAATACCAGCCGCACACGGATGATGCGGGATACATGGCCAGCGATTCGGTTAAGATAATGCCGGTATTTTCGGTTGCATTGAGCAGATCGAATAACTTATATTTTTCTGTATGATCGGGGCATGCGGGGTAACCGGGCGCAGGGCGGATGCCCACATATTTTTCTTTGATAAGATCTTCGCCGGTGAGTTGTTCCTGTGTATCGTAACCCCAGTATTCTTTGCGTACACTTTGGTGCAAAGCCTCGGCGAAAGCTTCCGCCAAACGGTCGGCCAAAGCCTGTAAAATTATCTTGTTGTAATCGTCGAGATTAGCTTCAAAGTTTTTTATATGTTCTTCAATGCCATGAATGGTAACGGCGAATGCGCCGATATGATCGTGCAGGTTTGTTGATAAAGGCGCAATAAAATCTGAAAGCGATAAATTGGGTTGACCGGGTGCTTTTTTTATTTGCTGGCGCAGCGATTCTAAATTAATATTTGAAGATTCGCGATGCACAACAATGGTATCTGCACCGGTTGTATTTGCCTGCCAGAAACCAACAACACCTTTTGCAGTTAACCATTTTTCGTTAATAATTTTATCGAGCAATGCGTTGGCATCGTTGTATAATTTGGTGGCTTCTTTGCCTACCACTTTATCAGTAAGAATCTCTGGAAAATTACCGTGCATTTCCCATGCAATAAAGAACGGCTTCCAGTCGATATATTCGCGCAGTGTTGCTAAAGGAAAATCTTCAAACACTTTGGTGCCTGTAAATGTGGGCACAGGCGGTGTGTAATTTTGCCAATCAATTTTTACTTTATTCTTTTGTGCTTCTTCAAAAGACAAATATTGTTTTGTTGATTTTTTATTTGCAAAATCATCTTTCAGCTTTGTGTATTCTTTGGTAAGGCTTTCAAGAAAAGCAGGCTTATTGTCTTTATTTAAAAGTGTACCCGCAACCGTTACACTTCTTGATGCATCTAAAACATGTACCACGCCAAGATCAAATTCAGGAGCAATTTTTACAGCCGTATGCATACGTGATGTAGTTGCACCGCCAATGAGCAATGGCTGCTTCATGCCGCGCCTTTTCATTTCTCTTGCTACATGCACCATCTCATCCAGCGATGGAGTGATCAAGCCGCTGAGGCCAATGATATCAACCTTTTCACGCAAAGCTGTGTCGAGGATTTTATCTGTAGCAACCATAACACCAAGGTCAATAATATCGTAGCCATTGCAGCCAAGCACAACACCAACAATATTTTTACCAATATCGTGCACATCGCCTTTTACTGTGGCGAGTAAAATTTTTGCAGCGCCTGCACCTTCCTCATTAACCGTTCCTGCGGTAATATGTGCCTGGCGGCGTTCTTCTTTTTCGGATTCAATATACGGCGTTAAAACAGCTACGCTTTTCTTCATTACCCTTGCACTTTTTACAACCTGCGGCAGGAACATTTTGCCGCTGCCAAAAAGGTCGCCTACTACATTCATTCCATCCATTAATGGGCCTTCAATTACATCAAGTGGTTTGGGATATTTCTGTCTTGCTTCTTCGGTATCTGCATCAATATAATCGGTAATACCATTTACAAGCGAATGTTTCAAGCGGTCTTCAACACTGGTATTGCGCCATGCTTCATCTTTTACGGTTTCCTTTCCCTTTGCTTTTACAGTTTCGGCAAAATTGATGAGTTGTTCTGTGGCTTCATTGTTATCATTATTGCGGTTGAGAATTACATCTTCACACAAGGTTCTGAGCTGTGGTTCAATTTCATCATACACCACCAATTGGCCTGCATTTACAATGCCCATATCCATACCTGCCTTAATAGCATAGTATAAGAACACAGCATGAATAGCCTCCCGGACATGATCGTTGCCACGAAAAGAAAATGATACATTGCTTACACCACCGCTTACTTTAACCAGCGGCATTTTTTGTTTGATGATGCGTGTGGCTTCGATAAAATCTACTGCATAATTATTGTGATCTTCAATACCAGTTGCTATGGCAAAAATATTAGGGTCGAAAATAATATCCTGGGGCGGGTAGCCAACCTGCTCTGTCAATATTTTATATGCTCTTTCGCATATCTCCACTTTTCTGGCAAGTGTATCTGCCTGACCTTTTTCATCGAAAGCCATTACCACCACTGATGCGCCAAAACTCTGGCAAATAAATGCCTGTTCAATAAATTTCTCCTCTCCTTCCTTCATGGAAATGGAGTTTACAATGCACTTACCCTGCACACATTTTAACCCAGCTTCAATAATAGAGAATTTAGAAGAGTCAATCATAATGGGGATCTTCGCAATATCCGGCTCGGCCTGTAAGAGATTCAGGAAAGTTGTCATGGCTTGCACACCGTCCAGCAAAGCATCGTCCATATTTACATCGAGTACCTGTGCACCGTTTTCTACCTGCTGCCTTGCAACACTTAATGCTTCTTCATATTTATTCTCCCTTATTAAGCGTGCAAATTTTTTAGAGCCGGTAACATTGGTACGTTCCCCCACATTAATAAAATTTGTTTCGGGACGCACGATTAATGGTTCTAAGCCGGCTAATCGTAAATATGGTTTTATAATAATTTCTTCACTCATTTTTTTTCTTTTACTGAATACACTATTTCAGGCTCCATTAATAATTTCAGTTCTGATTTTTCGGGCAGGTAGGTTTTATATTTACTTGCAAATATTTGATTATTGCTTTTGGGCAGCGTATATTTTACTATGCTTTCCTTTTTATTCTTGCAAAGGATAATACCTATTGTTTTAGTTTCACCTGCTTCTTTAACTTCTTCATCAAAATAGTTTACATACATCTGCATCTGTCCAATATCCTTGTGCTTTAATTCACCAATTTTTAAATCTATTAAAATAAAGCAACGGAGAATGCGGTGATAAAACACAAGATCAATATGATAATGATCTTCCTCAAAGGTTATTCTGTACTGCCTTCCCACAAATAAAAAACCTTTACCCAGTTCTTTTAAAAAATCTTCCAGCTTTGATATTATTGCAGTTTCGAGATCGCTCTCAGAATATGTTTCATGCTCATGCAGTGTAAGAAATTCAAGTATGTAAGGATCTTTTATTGCATCGGTAGCAGATTCTATAACATGTCCTTTTTTACTAAGCTCATTAATTTTTTTCTTATTCCTGCTTAGCACTAATCTTTCATATAATGCACTATCATATTGACGTTTAAATTCCCTTACACTCCAGTTTTCATTCACAGCCTCAATCTCATAGAACCTACGCTCTGCCTCATTTTCAATACGCAGTAATAAGAGATAATGAGACCAGCTTAATTTAAAATTGAATTTCCGAGACAGTGTCTCGGATTTTTGAATAAGATTCTTTGATGAAGATTTCCGAGACAGTGTCTCGGAAATCTTATATGCCATGTAAAACTTCCTCATGTTTTCAAGGTTATCTACCGAAAAACCTTTACCAAATTCTTTTGTAAGTTTTACAGATAAATCTTTTAATGTACTGGCTGCATATTTAGCCCTTGTTTCCCCCTGTTGTTCAAATTCAATAATTAATCCCCCTACTTTATAATAAGTTTCCACCATTTTACTGTTAACAGTCTGAACAATTTCCTGACGCGAAACCCCGATGAGGGCTTTAATATTTTTGAATAATGAAACTGAAGATAACTTAGCCATAGTTACATATTATTTACACTAAAACTTCTTCAACAACAGGTAATTTTCTTGGTTGTATTTTTCTTACATGGTCTGCAATATGTTTAATGTGATCGGGTGTTGTACCGCAACAGCCGCCCACAATATTTACAAAACCCTGCTCTGCCCATTCTTCAATAAAGTGCGCTGTTTGCTCTGGTTGCTCATCATATTCGCCCATGGCATTGGGTAAACCTGCATTAGGATACGCAGAAGTATAACATGCAGCAATTGAACTCAACTCTTCAATATGGCTGCGCATTTCAGCAGCGCCAAGTGCGCAGTTTAAACCAATGCTTAATGGTTTGGCATGCATTACAGAAATATAAAATGCTTCAAGCGTTTGCCCGCTCAATGTTCTGCCGCTTGCATCAGTAATAGTGCCACTAATCATTACAGGAAGTTCTTTCTTTTTGGTATCCCTGAAATATTTTTTTACAGCATAGATTGCAGCTTTTGCATTTAGTGTGTCAAAGATGGTTTCTATTAAAAGCAGATTAACGCCACCATCAACAAGGCCGCTTATTTGCCCGTAGTATGCAGCAACAACTTCATCGAATGTTACGGCGCGGTAGCCGGGATTGTTTACATCCGGCGATAAGCTTAGTGTTTTATTCAACGGCCCAATTGCACCGGCAACAAAAGCTCCTTCTCTTCCATCCGTATTAGAAGAAGAGAAATATTCTTCTATTGCTTCTCTTGCACATTTTGCTGAAGCAACATTTAATTCATAAGGCAGCGATTGCATATCGTAATCGGCCTGTGCAATGGATGTGCTGCTGAAAGTATTGGTTTCAATAATATCGGCACCGGCATCCAGGTATTGTTTGTGAATGTCTTTTATAATTTGCGGTTGTGTAATGCTTAACAGATCGTTGTTGCCTTTTACATCGCAGTGCCAGTTTTTAAAACGTTCGCCGCGGTAATCTTCTTCTTGTAATTTATGGCGTTGTATCATAGTGCCCATTGCACCATCAATAATAAGAATCCTGTTCTCTAAACATTCCTGAATAGTTTTCATAACGCCTCCTTGTTTTTTACGGCTTTGTTTATTGTTCGGGTGACTGTGGTTGATTGCTGCGCAATGCTATGCAGTACAAGTGTGCGACGCAAGAAAAGCTTCATAGCAATTCCTTAGCCGGGCTCATAAAAATGCATTACTAAAAAACGATGGAAACAGGTATGTGGAGTTTCGTACGTTTATTAGTTCAGATTTTTACAGGCCGAACAATAAACAAATCTGCCTGAATGAGGGTGCAAATTAATGCAGTTGGGGTTTATATGCAAATTGAATATAAAGGCAAGGTTGGCCGGGCTAAAGAACAGGTATGAGGCATTCTTGCGTCGCACACTTGTACGGCAGGAATTTTACCGGGCTTTCAACAGCCTACTCGCCTGCCAGCCACAGTTTAAAACTTGCAGAGCGTTCTGTGCTTACAATGGTTTCGAATTTGGTTGGCGGGTTTAATTTAATGAACACACGGGCTTTGGAATAGCTGACCATTTCGGCAATGCTTTGGTAGCTGATAATAAACTGCCGGTTGATGCGGAAAAAGTTTTTGGGGTCTACAAGTTGTTCCAGTTCGTCAAGATTATTATCAATGGAGTAGCGCTTTGCATCTTTCATAACTGCATAATTGGCTTTGTTCTCTGTGTAGAAATAGGCAATGTCGCGTGTTTCGATGGTTTTAATATGCTCGCCAAAACGGATAATAAACCGCTCTTTAAAAGTGGTACCCGGTTTACTTAATGCAGAAATAACTTTTGCAAAGTCTGCGGCTGAACCTTGCTTAACACCGTAGAATTTATTGAACCTGTCTAACGCCTGACCAAGCTCTTCTTTTTTTACAGGTTTAAGCAGATAATGGATGCTGTTAAGTTTAAATGCTTCAAGTGCATATTGATCGTAGGCAGTTGTAAAAATAATGGGGCAGTCTACATTTACCTGTTTAAAAATCTCGAAGCTTGAACCATCGGCAAGATGAATGTCTGCAAACACCAGGCTGGGCATGGGGTTGCTTTTAAACCACTCTACCGAAGATACAATGCTGTCGAGGTGATTAATGATCTCTGCCTGCGGCATAAGTTCTGTAATCATTTTATTAAGCCTTTTTGCTGCTGCGGCTTCATCTTCAATGATTACGATGTTGATCTTGTTCATTGCTTTATAAGGGGTATTTTAACTGTAAAATAGTGTTGGTCTTTTTCTATAATAACGGTTTTTCCGCAGAGCAGTTCGTACCGTTTCTGTATATTTAAAAGGCCCATGTTGCTGCCTTTTTCGGGCCTGAATTTTTCGCTGAGATTGTTTCGGATGACCAGCTGCTCATTACCTTCTATAAAAAGTTCGATCTTAAGCGGTATTTCAGTTGATACAACATTATGCTTTACTGCATTTTCGAAAAGCAATTGTAATGCAAGCGGAACAACGTAATACATTTTTTCCTGCTCAGGGGTAACCGAGATAAAAATCTGTAAAGCCTGCCCATACCGCTTTTGCTGAATAAAAAAGTAATCATTTAAAATGGCAATTTCTTCGCCCAGCTTAATAAAATCCTTTTCTTTATGCACAACAATGTTGCGGTAAAAATCTGAGAGGTGCTCTACATAAATAACAGCTTTATCAGGGTTCTCTTCTATTTCTGAAATAAGTGTATTGAAACTGTTGAAAAGAAAATGCGGATTAATCTGGTTTCGCAAAGTTTCTAACTGCGACTGTATTTTTTCTCTTTCCAGTATATTGTACTTTTCTATGGAAGCTTCCCGCTGTTTAATTAAAAAGTAAATGACCCCGGCACTTAATAATGCACAGAGTAGTATAAACCATAATTGCTGCCAATAGGGTTTTTCGATAGTAAACGTAAAGCCCGCTTCGGAAGCACCGGAAAAATCCTGACTAAGTGATACCCTAACCCTGAAAGTATAAACATTCGGCTGCAGAATGGGGTAATTTTTCATGCGGTCTTTGGTAGTTATCCAGCCTGTATCGTATCCTTCCAGTTTATATTGGTACTTAATTTTATCCGGTTGGGAATAAAACAGGCCGGTATAAAAAAAGCTGATGTTGTTTTCATCGGCAGCAAAAGTTTGCCCGCTTTGTTTAAGGGTATCATTTAAAAATAATTGAACCTTATCAATTACGATGGAAGGTTTTTGCTTAAGCTGAAAAGGCGCTTTGTATTTGTATATGGTAAATCCATTTGCGAAATAAACATCGCCATCTTTAGTAGTTGTGAATGTGTTGAAATCTGAATTAATATCACTGATACCCTGCAGTGCGCCAAGGTAGCTGATATTACCATTGTGGGTATTTACGAGGTCTATCCCGCTTTTATGCGCTGCAAGTAAATAGTTACCCGATATTGCAAGTGAAGTAATATTAAGTTCGGTTAACCCTTCTCCAATGCCATAGCGTATAAAACGTTTACCATCAAATTTTATAATGCCATTTGTGTAAGTACTAAACCACAGGTTGCCTTCATTGTCTTCAACAATTTTGTATACTACTTCATTTTCTGCACTGCCATTTTTATTATAATGTACAAACTGATCATTTTCTAAAAGTATAATGCCCTTTCCATCTGTAGCAAACCATTTTCTGTTCTTTGAATCTATAAGTATATCGTAAACATATTTACTCCCCAGGCTCTTATCATCAGCGTAATTTTTGCTTCTGTAAGTTTGGTTAATGCCCTTTAAAGTATCCAATTCTTCAAAAGAAACTGCCCCTTCCAAACTCGCTATCCACACAGTGTTCTTTTTACCCGATATGGAAAGTACACTGCCATTGATAAGCACCGAATCTTCAGTTATTGCCCTGTACTTTCCTGTTTTCGGATCAAGAACAATAAGCCCGCTACCCATGGTACCAACCCATATAATCCCTTTTTCATCTTCATACAAAGATGTAATATCAGATTGAGGGACAATGGATTTAATGATGTAACCATTTTCTTTCAATTCACCATCCGGCAGCCTGGACAAACGTATCAGTTTCTGTTTTTTATTAAACCAGATGTCACCATTTCTGGCAATCATTAAAGTATGCAGATCATCGTATGAATCTGATTTAAATGTATAAACTGCTTCAAGTTCGCTTAAAGCTGTTCGCATTAATTGGTTATTGCCGGCAGCCCAAATATTTCCTTCTTTATCCCTAAGCAGGCATTTAACCTTCTTTAACTGCTGATCATCATACTGAAGCGCAGTTAGATTATTATCTGCATCGTACCCATATACCAATACACCATGCTCTTCTGTGGCTATATAAACACGTGACGGCATTACAAGCATGCCGTTTACAGGACCAAGATCCCACGGTTTACTTTGGGCAGCACTTCCAGACTTAATATTATAACTGCTTAAGCCACCATCCTGCATACCAAACCATAGATTTCCATTATTTGCAGTAAATAACGCGGTTACAATATTGTCTGGCAGCCCGTTTTTTGATGTGAATTTTGAGACTATTTTTTTATTAACATCAGATGTACAGATATTGATACCCCGGTCTGTTGCAGCAGCTACACTGCTATTTGGAAGCAGGCAAATATCAGACACAGCATTATCGCTCAACCCGTCATCAGAATTAATGTTATACAAATGACCTGCTTTATAAAAATATAACCCTTCACCTGAAGTTGCAATCCAGATGGTACCTTTTTCATCTACAAGCATTTTTGTTACAGGCACTTTTGGAAATATCTCTTCAAGCGTATCAAGTGGTAACAATTCCACACGGTTTTTCTGGCTTAATTTCCCTATTCGCCCATTCTCAAAACCTATGAGTACCTCATCCTTACCCGGCATTTCGCATATGGCCGTAACATTATCGGGTACGCCCGGAGACTTGGGGAAAACAGTAAAATTAATCCCGTCAAACCTGTATAAGCCTTTCGAAGTGCCCACCAGTATATATCCCTGCTTTATCTGGTAAAGTGTGTTTATCTGTAATTGTTCCTGGGTATTATCGTTGGCTAATGTATATATGCTGGTGCCGGGTTTTTGCGCCAGGGAAGAAATAAAAATGCTGCAGAATAAAGTAATATTTATTAATATTTTAAGCATCAGCTGGTTTCAACAAGCATGGCATTTACCTCAACCTTTATTTCATTGGCCAGTTTCTGGTAAACAACTCTTGGTATGGGAATATTATAATCGCTCAGTAATACAGTGAAATTGGATTTTATTGCAATTTTATGGTTGCTTACGGTTAGTTTGCATTTTATAATTCTTTCCTGTGTTACGCCATGAATAATAAATTTACCTTTTGCCCTTATTTCGTAAACACCATCAATGGTAAGGTCCTGGTCTTCGATTATTTTACCTGTAAATTTAGCCGTTGGATATTTATCCGATTCCATATAATTTTCGTGAAAATGCTGTTTTTGAAGCGCACTGTTAAACCCATCGAAGGAGCGTACATTAATAACAAAACCAAAAGTCCTTTTTTCATTATCAATAACCCCAACAAGATCGGTTGAAGATGCTTTTATAAGTTCCATTGGCGCTTCGGAACGAAAAGAAACTTTGCCATTACTTGTTTGAAAAACAGCGCCGGTTTGCTTAAAACCAGCAAAAAAAATGATACATGCAACAAGCTTGCAGGCTGCTTTTATTTTAGGTTTGAATTTTACCATAAGGCCAAAAAGTAATGCTCAAACTTACCAATAAAAGCTGCAAAAACTACAGTAAATATTTATAAGGCTGTTAAAAGCTCATAAGCATTCTTACGTACAAGTGTGCGACGCAAGAAAAGCTAAATAGATTTACTGCTGTTAGGCTAAAAAACCTTTCGTGCTCACTAAAATTTTAATACCAGCAATAGGTTTCCATGGCATCCAGGTTGCGTCGCAATCCGTTCATCTCTATATCAGTTGGGAACTTTTCAAATACAAAAAAATACTTGAACAGAGCCTCGGGCATTGATTATTACTGAATATTCTTGGGTTTTACAATGGTAAATACCCTTGCTATATTAAACCCAAAATGGATATCGCCATTGCCCCAGCTGCCCGATGTTTCGTGCAAAAATGTTCGCTCTGTGGTACCATACGAATTAGTAAGCTGGAATTGAAAAACGTGACCGCCTGTTTCAAGCTCGTAACCAACAGCAAAAGAGTTATAAGTACCAGGAAGTTTGTGGCCGGGTAACTGGTAATAATATTCGAGGTTAAGGCTTGACATTTGAGTTAGCTTTATTCTAACACCTGCACCAACCGTAAATAAATCATTGGGCACAGAAGCATCCGGAACAATATTATAGTGAACCATGGTTGGCATTAACTGAATTGAAAACCCTTTAAACTTGCGTGCTAAAAGAAGCTCGTAAGCGAAATGAAACCTGTCAAAATTATTGATTTTTACCGTTTGAGAAGAATCAGTATAATATCCACCGTTAACGGGATCTTTAATACCAATTTCTTTTGTTTCCCGCAATGAATTATACATTACTGATGATAAAACTGTAACGGTTAACGGTGTATTTTTTTCACCTGTAGACTGGCGCAATAATTTATATTTTATAAACCCATCGTACTCTTTAAGAGAAGGATTAACAAGGCCGCCTGCACTTCTGCCGCCACCTATTGTAAGCCTGTTGGTAATACCATAATCTGCACCAATACGCATAGATGCCTGGTCTAAACCAAACACATTATAAAAACCTGAATTGAGTTTTCCAAAACGGTGCGTTACCTTAAGATCGAGCACACCGCGCTGTGTAGTTTCAACTGTATGTCCATTAATAAGGCGGCTGGTCGTAAAAGTACCCTGTGTGTACTGAGTAGGGCTCTTATCTTTTTCAACTGCAAACTTTGCAGTATCGTAAACCGGGGTAGCATGCGAATTAGTAAATTGAGAAATATCCTTTGCCTTTTTAATAGAAAAAACCCTCGATACATTAAAACCCAAATGCAGGTTATCGAGATTAAATGGATTATTTGTTTCTGTAATTGCCGTTCTTTCTGTAATACCTGCAGAATTACTGATATTAAACTGGAAAACGTGGCCGCCTGTTTCTATTTCGTACCCAAAAGATAATGCGTTATAAGAACCGGGTAATTTATAACCCGGCAACTGATAATAATATTCTGCAATGATTCCTGACCGTTTTGAAAGTTTAAGCCTGGCACCAACCCCTACTGAAAGAAGTTTAGAAGGAACGGAATTATCTTTTCGTATGCTTGGGTTATTAATAACCATGGTAGGCATTAGCTGCATCGAGAAATTGGAATTAAACTTACGGGCCAGTAAAGCCTGAAAAGCATAGGAAACCCTCTCGCCTGTATTAATTTTTACAGAATCGCTCACAGGTTTTAAAGTTTGCAGCATTGCAGAAGAAAGCAGGGTAAGCGATACAGGCATACTTGTTTTGCCACTTGATTGCCAGAGTAGCCTGTATTTTAAAAATGCATCGTACTCTTTTTCATAAGAACTTCTGCCGCCGCCAATGGTAAGCCTGTTTGTTAATCCATAGTCGCCGCCAATGCGGATAGATATTGCATTATCGAGACCAAGCATATCGTACAAACCATTATCGGTTTCGCTAAAACGGTGCGATATTTTAAAATCAAGAACACCTTTTTGCACAGTTTCCACAGTTTGGCTGTTAACAAGCCTGCCTGTTTTAAAAGTACCTTCGGTTAATTGTGTTTCACTTTTATTTTTCTTATCCATTTCTGCATCAAGCAGTGAATCAAGATTTACATCCTGTGCAAAATTGTGTAATGCCAGTAATGACAAAACGGATATCAGCACTATTTTTTTTCTCAACATAAATGAAATTTATTGGGGTTGCTTACCTTTTATCGTAATCGCAATTCACTGTTATCTGTATATCGTCCGACAATTTACTTTGCACAAAAGACTGACCTATTACGTGATAGTCTTTACGTTTTACAGTAAAAGTTGACTGCACGGATACCTTATTATTTTTAATACTAATTGTACCTTTTGCACTAACCGGTTTTGTTACATCCTTAACGGTAAGGTTACCGGATACAGTTACATTGTAAACACCATCTTTGGTAAAATTCACTTCGGCCATATCGCTGATCTTTCCTGAAAAACCGGCTTTGGGGTATTTATCGGTTTCCATATAGTCCTCATCGTTAAAATGGTCTTCCATTGCCTGTTTGGCAAAATGAAAACTTTTAATAGCTACTTTAAAATCAAAACTGCCTGTAGCGGAATTAAGCAGGCTTACCACTTCGTTATTATTTCCTTTAACATCTTCCATAGAGGTATGCGAATAAATACTGATATTCCCGTTCCGGGTGATATAATCCTGCGCATTTACGTTGAATGCTGCAAAAACAAAAATGATTATTGATAGTGTTTTCATGTTGATATTTAATTTTAATATTTATTAATTCTGAGGTGCGCCGCGTTTAATCCATGCATCGAACTTATTAATATCGCAATCAGATAGTTTAGCAGCACCCTTGGGCATAGGCGATATAGAACCATCCTGTATTAAGGCAGACATAAGGATTCCTGTGTTTGCAAAGTCTTGTATTGTGGCATAATCTTCAAGTTGTATGCCTGCGCCCTGGTCTGCTGTACCGCCATGGCAACTGAAACAATTAGCCTTCATAATATTATTGAGTTCAACACTTAGCCTTACATTAGTTGTGTCGCAGGCAGGAGCTTTAGGATAAACAAGATTAGCTTTATCATAATAACAACCGGTAAAAGCAGCTATGAAAAAACAACAAATAAGAAAAGCAAATCCCTTCATTTTCATAATTAATAGTTTATAGTAAATCCCGTTTGTTATATCCTGCTAGAGGACGGCTTTAACTGCTGCCTTTTTATAGTATCGTCTCAGGCTTGTTATTAAACAAACTATACTTTTAAAAATATAGTTGCCCATTGCATCAAAATTATTATCCATGCAATTTATGCTGCGGCAATGTTTACGTTGTGTTATAGTTTACGCCTTACAAATTTGATCTTGCCGCATACAATTTTGCTGTTAACCGCTCAATACTATTCATGCAGTACAAGAGTGCGACGCAACGGATGCTTCATTCTTAGTGCATAGCCCGGCTCAAAAAAATCATGCACCCGTTAATATTGCCTGAACAATAATTATTGTTTTAATTATTGGGGGCGCCGGCCGCAACCCACTTTTCAATTTGACTGATGTTACAATCGCTAAGCATGCCACCCGGAGGCATTGCTATAAAACCGGGAGCCTGGGTGAGAGCACCAACCAAATGCCCATTATCCGCTACAGTTTTTATACCTGAATATGTTGAAAGATTTATTCCGCCACTTGCGTTACTGCCCGAATGACAACCTGTACAATTTGTACTCATTATAACACTTATAGCTGCCGAATATGTAAACACTGAACTATCGCAGCTATTACAATTGGTGGTATTTTTTGCTCCTTCCTTAATCCACCTGCTTATCAGGTTTACCTGTGTACTGCTTAAACCACCGCCCGGCGGCATTTCTCCTGAAGCAATTTGCCGGTAAATTTCACTTCCGCCCGGGTCGCCTGGCTTAATCCCTCTTTTCGTTATGTTTTCAAAATTGTCGAGAACATAACCTTCAGCTTTACTTTTACTATCGTGGCAGCCACCTATTGCACAACTGCTTACGAAAATGGGCAACACATCTCCCTCAAAACAAACTAAAGAATCTGCAGTTATTCCTCCTCCACTGCTGGTGGTATCATTTCCCCCACCTCCATTAGGTATGCCCGGACTGGCTACCTGGTGCTGACACGCAAAAAATAACACTGCCATTGCTGCTACCAGCAAAATTGGTTTTTTCATAGTTGACTTTTAAAACGGGTTATTTAATAATAACACCCTGGTTAATTACCACATCACTTAAAAATCCGGTACAAACACCTTTAAAAGTAATGGTACTGCCCTTTACAAGGGCACCGGGGTTTTCTTTAAAAGTACAGTTCACGCCAAATAGTGGATCATTTGATTTAAGATATACAACGGTTTCACCCGCCTGATTATTTTTTATTTCGGCTACTTCGCCGGTAACCTGTATAGCCTTGTTAAGGTAAAGAGCATTAGCCTTGTTTTCATTAAGTGTAAATGAATCAAAAATAGCTACTGCGTTTATTTGTAAACCCTTCTCTTCCCTCACATCTCTTGCTGGTTTGTTCCAAACATAAAAAGCAAAACCAAGTCCTGCAAAAACAGTTATACCAAGTATAAACAGTACTATGTTCTTTTTAGTTTTCATAAAATAAAATTTAGAATGTAAAATACATGCATTAAAAACAGACGGGCAAGCACTTGGAACCGACAGGGTAAAACTTGCTGCTGAACAGGGAAAACAGGAGGTTAAAAAAAGCTTAGGATTTTACATATTGCTGCACCGGCAGGCGGTTGGCAAGGCTACGGGCTAGTGTCATTTCATCAGCATACTCCAGTTCGCCGCCAAAGGCAATACCACGGGCTATAGTTGTAACCCGGCAATTGA